>SHYC01000091.1 GCA_009693005.1 Dehalococcoidia bacterium
ATGGAATATCTATCAGCGCGCCCTATATCTATGGCAGGCTGAGGGTCGTGAACTGTCTGCATGAAAAGGATGACCGGCTCCTGGCAAAGTGTTGGCTATACTCCAGCCAGAGATCTCTTCATAGCTTGGAGCTTTGCTTTAGTGCTGCCGTCTATTATCTTATCGCCAACCCTTGCCACCATCCCACCTGTTATCGATGAGTCGACTTTGGTCTCAAGAATTATCGTTTTGCCGGTAATCTGGCCGAGCCTGCCGGCAATAGCTTCTTCCTCTTCTTTAGAGAGGGGGACCGCTGTTGTCACCGTTGCATGCTCGATCCCTCTGTGCGCGTTGAGGAGTCTCTCGTATTCCACGGTCAGGTTGTGGGTCAACTCGACTTTCCCCTTTGAAATAATCAATAGGGCAAGATTTAGAGCTTGGGGCTGAATGCCCTCTAACCTGCGCCGGGCCACGCGCTCCTTATCGCTAAAAGGGATACGAGGGCTGTCCATGATTACAGCAAAAGCCGGATCTGCGGCGGCCTGCTCCAGGCTCTTAAGGTCTGACATCCAACTATCCATAGTGTTATTTTCCAGAGAGATCTGGAAAATTGCCTGAGCGTATCGCTTACCGGACCCTGATGCTGGCATATTAGATATTACCTTCTGAGGAGGGGACTATCTTGTAAGACGTCATCGATCAACCGTTTGTGCTTCTCTTTATCGAGCGATTCGTTAATAATTTTTTCGGCCGCGAGAATCGCGATTTCAGCGAACTCACGTCTCAACGCTGACAGGGTGGTCTCACGTTCAACTTGTAAGTCTGCTCGGGCCTTGGCCACTATAGACTCCGCCTCTTTCCTGGCATCCAGACGTGCGCCTTCCTTGATCTGATCGCCAAGCCTCTCTGCTTGAGCGATTAAGGCTTGCCCCTCCTGGCGTGCCGCATCCATCTGGACCTGCAACCGCTGCTCTGCGTTCGATGCCTCTCTCCTAACCGACTCCGCGGCCTCCAGGCTCTCTTTTATGCGAGCGGCCCGCTGGTCAAGCATGTTAACGATAGGCTTGAAGGCGAACTTGGAGAGCAAGAAAAACAGTATTAAGAAGTTAACAATCTGCCCGATTAATCCCGGCACATTGATGCCTAAGGCTTCCACAATCTTATCCTCCCTCAGTCAACTGGCTGAGCGCTGCGTGCTTTAAGTGAACACAAGTATGATGGCAATAACCAGGGCATAAATGCCGATGGCTTCGCAGAAGGCGATTGCCAGTATCATGTTGGTCTGTATGTAGTTCCTGGCCTCCGGGTTCCGCCCTATTGCCTCAAGAGCCTTGCCGGCAAGAAGCCCAATGCCGATACCAGGGCCTATTGCTCCCAATCCCATCGATATTCCTGCGGCCAAGAGTTTTATTGCTTCTGGCTCCATTAACTCCTCCTTTTAAAGAAACGAATGCTTTTTATTTTATTGCTGCTTGTTAGTGAGATTCCGCATGTTCTGAGTGCTCATCACCGTGGCTGGTTACTGCCATAGAGCTGAACACAAGGGTGAGGCCGGCAAATACCAGGGCCTGTACGAAACCGACAAAAAGCTCCAGTCCCAGGAAGGGGAGCACACCAACAAAAGGAACAAGCCATGCGATGAAAAGTAACAGCACTTCGCCGGCAAACATGTTCCCAAACAACCTGAAGGTGAAACTGATAACTTTCGCAACTTCGCCGATTGTCTCAAGGAGGCCAACGTAGAGGTCCAACGCCCCTGCGCCGATGTTGCCCTTAAGAAGGCCGCCCACACGTACGAATCGGCCGGCATAGCTGAAAAAGCCGTTTGCTTGAACCCCCCATGTCTGAACGAAGGCCATCGCGATCAGGGCAAGCCCGAGAGTTGTGTTCAGGTCTGTGTTGGCCGGCCTGAAGAGTGGGACCAACTCCCCGGTCAAGACGCCTTCTGGGGCGCCAGCGCCGTGCGCTGCATCACTACCAGCGCCCTCCGCTTTCTCTTCCGGCTGCGCTGCGCCGGGGATGATTAATGCAAGCTTCATGCCACCGAGGTTTATTTCTTGGAAATTCCGATGTGCGCCATGGCCTGCCGTGATGACAGGGCCGATGGTTCCGAATCCGGGAAGCAGGCCAAGCCAGGCATTAGTTATGATGAAAAGGAATATGGTAGCCACCAACGGGAAGAACTTGCGCCCGTTCTGTTCACCAGCAATACCCACAACGAAGTCGAACAGCCCTGCTACTGCCGCCTCCATAAAATTCTGAACACCGGAGGGGACCAACTTCATACGGCTGCCGGTAAATCCGGTGGCACGATAGAAAAGAACAAGAAGGACTGCTATGGTGATCCATGACGTGACGAAGGTGTTACTAAGAGGGAACCCAAAAGGGTGGGCTATCACTTCAGCCGGTACTATTACTTCCGGCCGAGGGCTGCGTACCTGATAGCCTGCTACTATTATAAGAATAAGAACAACTGCTATGCCTGAGATCTTTTTCATTGTTGGGGGCGGTTAACGCCCGTCGCTCTCCTTATCATCTTCCACAAATATAGCCTGGAGCACCATGCGGTAAAGACCAACAAAAGATGTCACCAGACCAACGGCCAGCCCTATAAGGATAAATATAGGGGCGGTGCCCAAAATCCCATCGACCCAAACGCCAACTACTACCCCAATTAGTATGCAGGTAGCTATGTACCATCCCATCCCTACCAATCGTAATGCGATCATTACTCCTGGTGACATGGCCAACCCCCCGTAATTTGAACCTTGGCAATTATATCACATGCCAAATTCGTGATCAACACAATATTGTGGGGCTAACTGTTCAGGCTCGCGGAGGCGACCTCCGCCTGCCCCCGCGACCATCACTTCCTTTCCCCTTCTTTCTGGCCTGTGTATACCATGTCTCCGGTCTATACAGGCCTGGGAAGGAGGTGGTTAGTGTTCCGAGGGGACACCCCTCGGACTCCCTGGCAAACGGGCTGCCGCCCTTCTGCACTTCCCGTGGCCACGGCGCCCTTGCGCGGATTTGCCCTCAAGAGTGAACAATTACTCGTGAGCGGTTCTGAGGATATGCCTGAATACGAGCTATTGACTATCAATCAAAACGTATAGTATATATCATTTCCCTAGTCACGATCGTCAAGAAAGGGCAACCCACGCCGTAAAAAGCGCAGAGATTCCAGTTAGGAGGATACAGTGGATTTCGAACTAAAAGACACTCCGGAAATGGCGTCGTTCCGAACAGAGGTTAAATCGTAATCGTACTTGAAGGAGATTATCCCCAGCAATTTCAAAATATCTCCTCGTCCGGGTGAGCCCAACGCCGAGCAGTACCGCGTACGGCGCGAGATAGGCCAGAAACTGGGCGACAAAGGCTGGCTTTACCCCGCTATCAAGAAGGAGTACGGCGGAGGGAGCCTAAGCGGCGGTCAGATCACCCTGCTGACCCAGGAACTGGAAGAAATTGATCTCGAGAACCCTCCGTACTATGATGCGGGCGGTCAGATGTCCAGCTCTGCAATCCAGGTGTGGGCTACCGATGAGCAGAAGCAGCATTTTCTGCCTCAGACCACCAGGGGGCTGAAGACAACCTGGCTCCTTCTTACCGAGCCCCACGGTGGCTCCGACCTGGCCAGCGCCAAGACTCAGGCCATCCGAAACGGCGATGAGTACATAGTAAACGGGACCAAGACCTGGGTCGGCCATGATACGGCCGAGCCGCCGGACCAGTTCTGGACCATCGTGCAGACGGACCCGACCGCACCGCGCCACCAGAACCTTGGCTTCATTATTATTCCCGCCAACCTGGAGGGCATAACCATACAGCCGCTGGAGACCATGGAGCGAAAGAAGTCCTCAGTATTCTTTGAGGACGTGCACGTGCCTGCATTCAACCTTATCGGCGGGGAGAACAACGGCTGGAAGGTGGCCAACACCGTTATGGAGGTTGAGCACGGAGGCAACGGCAGAATAGGCAAGAACCAAAACATGGAGAGGTTCTTCGAATACGTAAAGTCTACCAGCTTCAACGGGCAGCCTATCAGCAAGGACCCGGACATACGAGAGCTTTTGGCAGATATCTACATCGAGCAAGATGTGTCAAGACTGTTCGGCCTGCGCAACTTCTGGATGCGTCATGCCAGGGTCAGGGGGACTTACGAAGGGTCGCAGTCCTCATTCTACGGGAAGATGTCCGGTCTCAAGATCTCGGGCAAGATGAATCAAATCCTGGGATACTTCGCTGTAATAGGCGACGAGGAGAAGTGGGGCGCGTCCAACGGCTGGATAGAGCACTACCAGCGCCAGGCCATCACCGCAGTACACCCTGGGGGAACTCAGGACATCCAGAGGACTATCATAGCCCGCCGCATGGGAATTGGCCGCACCGTGAAGGAAGAAGCAGCACAGATAGAGTAGAGTCGCAATATATTGCGTCTCCACATGGAGAAGAACAGACCAGCGGGCAGGTTTTCCTGCCCGCTGGTTCGTACGGTGAGCCATCAATGGTACCAGCCCAAACAGGCAGCACTGCGGTCAAGGTCGTTAACCGCGAGGGCGACGAGGTATCGAAGGCGTGCGTCGTTAGCTAATACAGGACCTTCTCGTCTATCAGCCGCTGCACCGTCTCTCTCGGAACGCCCAATAGCCCCACGAATATCTCCTCGTTGTGCTGCCCCATGTCAGGCGCTGGCATACCGGCGTTGCCCGGTGTTTCTGACATCAGGCCGCTGACTCCGGGTAATTCGAAGTCCCCCATGGCGCCGGGTGGTCTACAGACACTATGTGGCTGCGAGCGCGGACGTAGTAATCGTAGGAGAGGTCTTCGGCGTTTTGCGCCATTCCCGCGGGAACGCCCGCTCTCTGCAGGAAATGCATGACCTGTCGGGGAGTGTACTGTTCTGCCCACTCAGAGATCAAGCGATCAAGCTCGGCTCGGCTCTCTATTCGTGCCGCTTTGGATCCAAATTTCTCACCGTCAGCCCAGGCTGGGCCGCCCATCACATTGACTAAAGCCTTCCACTCCGCCTCAGCTTCGCACGATATCACGCACCATGCTTCATATCCCCGGCATCGGTAGCAGCCGAAGGGAGCATATCTTGGGCTTTGGTAGCCGTGCGGTTCTTGCTTTCTTCCACTGACAAAGTATTCTATTCCGCCACTCTGAACAGTTACCCGCTATGACGCGCGGTTGTCATTAGATAGCGACCACGCTATGATGCGAGCCAGTTATGAGTGGCCTGTTTCTGTTAACGGCGAGCTTTCTTGCTAGCAGCGTGGAGATGGTCGAAGCGCTGACCATTATTCTTGCTACTGGGATCACGCGCGGGTGGCGCAGCGCGCTGATTGGGGCGGCCCTGGCAAGCGTTGTCCTTGCGCTCATCATCCTTGTTTTTGGTGCTGCCCTAACCACTTTCATTCCCCTGGACCTGTTACGACTAATCGTCGGCGGCTTCCTCTTGATCTTCGGCATGCAGTGGCTCCGCAAATCAATCCTACGCTATGCAGGCCTGAAAGCTCTCCATGACGAAGACCGTATATTCCGCGAAGAGGTGAGCGAGTTGAGCAAAGTCTCACCTTCCGGAACAGGCGCGATGGACTGGGTTGGCTTCACGGTTGCCTTCAAAGGCGTGCTTCTCGAAGGGCTGGAGGTGGCGTTCATCGTTATCACCTTCGGTAGCTCTGCGGGCAGCGAGGGCGTAGGCGGACTCAGCGGCGTCGGGCTCGCGACGGCGGGGGCAGTAGCGGCTTTGATCCTGGTACTGATAGCCGGCCTGGTGCTACACCGGCCGCTGGCTAAAGTGCCGGAAAACACCATGAAGTTCGCCGTGGGCCTGGTGCTCATGGCCTTTGGGACCTTTTGGGGGGGCGAAGGCGCCGGCATTGAATGGGCCTGGGGAGAGGGTGCTATCCTAGCCTTACTGGTGACTTACGGCGCGTTGGGGTGGGGCGCGGTCCATGTGCTGCGCCGTGAAGCGCGGGCCACCGTAAGCGCATGAGGTACCTCAGAAGCTTCTGGTACGATTTCATCGTCGGGGACTCATGGGAGACCGCGGTGGGGGTGGTGGCCGCTCTCGGCGCTACCTGGTTCATCATCGAGCATCACGCATCCCTATCCGAGGCCCTCGGTCCGCTCTTCGCCGCCGCAATTATAGTAATTATGGTAATCAGCCTGATACGGAAGTAGAAACCGAAGATGGAAGTTAAAGAGCTTGGCCATATTGTCCTATACGTCCGTGACCTGAAGAAGTCCCGACACTTCTACGGTGAAGTGCTGGGCTGGAAGGAGATAGCCCAGATTGGCGACGCCGGAGCGCTCTTTTCCGCTGGAAGGACGCACCACGAACTGCTGCTTCTGGAGGTAGGCCCCAACGCCACTCCAATCCCACCGAACCCGAGAGTGGGGATGTACCACTTCGGGCTGAAGATCGGCGAGACCGACCAGGAGCTGCGAGAGGCTTTTAGCCAATTGGAAGCGGCTGACGTGGAGATAGTGGGCGCAGCAGACCACACCGTCACGCACAGCCTTTATATAAAGGACCCCGATGGCAACGAGATAGAGCTTTACATCGACGTCCAGCCGGCCATCTGGAAAGAGCACCCGGAGGCCATTATAGCCCCGGCCAAGCCGCTGAGGCTTTGAGGGCGGGCCGCTCCGTTCAAAGTATATATCTGCCACCGACTACCATCTATTTGCTCAGCATGGCATAGCTGTAGGAGATAGGCTAAATAATGGCTATAGCAAAACGAAGATTACACCAGTAGCAAGACGCGTCATTCATGATCCAGAAATCATGATAGGTAACGCGGTAGTCAAAGGCACCCGGATCCCCGTCGAAACAGTCCTCCGGCGCTTAGGCTAGACTCCCGACCTGGAGGACACGAGTGCTCCCACACAGCTTCTCCGTGTTAGAGAACGGCCGCGGCGGGCTGGGACGAGCCACAGCCCCTACGATGGCGCTTGTGCCTCAGCAAATACCTCCATCTGTCATCCTGAAGGAGCGAAGCACCTGAAGAATCTCGGTTCTCCAGCACTTTAGAGCAAGCACGGCTGTGGAACGGATTCTTCCCTCCAGTCAGAATGACGGTAGGACGGCGCTGTATCAAGCCTTCAGCAGCCCCTTGTGCCTCAGCGCGCTCGTTTATCTGACATTCTGTAGGCGTACGCGACCGAAGAATCTCGTTTCGCGCGGGCACTTGTCCCAGCACTGTTGAGGAACGGATTCTTCCCTCCGGTCAGAATGACGGTAGGACGGCGCTGTATCAAGCCTTCAGCAGCCCCTTGCGCCGCAGCGCGCGCTCCAGTGACGGCTGCATCTTCATATCCGTGAACTCCCCGATGGCGAAGTCCAGGTGCTGCATCGCCTCTTTGTGTATGGCGTCCGCCGCCCCCTTGCGACCTGCGACTTGCTCACTTGCCTCTTGTAGCAGAAGCTCCGCAAGCTGTAGGTGCGTGAGCGCGGCCTCCGGCCGGTGACGCACTTTGGCGCACACCTCCAAGGCCTGCTGGTAGTAGGCCCTAGCGCTCTCTTTATCCCCAAGCAGGGCCGCGGCCGCGCCGAGGTGGCGAGCGATGCAAGTCTGTTCGGTGGAGCTCAGCATCAGGGCGACGCCACTTAGCCGTTGTGCCAACAATTCAGCCACCTCTACCTCCTCCACCAGCACTGCCGTCTCAAGCAGGAACATAAGTATCGTCAGCGGTACCTCATCTTCCCCCGGGCCGACCCCCAACTGTGTAATCATCAGTTGAAGAAGGCTTCGGGCCTCGGCCACGCGACCCAAATGGGCCAGGCAGGCGGCCCGTTGGACTCCAGCAACCGGCCCCTCCTCCGCTCCGGCGGTCTGGGCTGCCTGGCCCAGGTTGGATAGGGCCTCCCCTCCCCTGCCCATGTACAACAGTGGACTGAATTGCACCAAGCTACGATACCCCCTGCCGAATACGGGTACGCCAAGCTCATCGGCCCTGGCTACCAGGCGTTCGCCAGCCTCCAAAGCCGAATCCAGACGGCCATTCAGGGTGAGCAAAACGCCCTCAGTACTGAGTGCCCGCAAGACAGGCTCTGGGTCCTTGGTGCGACCAGCAAGCTCATCCAATAGGCGCAGCATCTCCTCGGACTTTCCCCGCTCACCCCAGTCAAGGTAGGCTCCGATGCTTCGGTATAGTAGATGCCCCAGCGTCCTCGCGCTCACCCCCTT
>SHYC01000092.1 GCA_009693005.1 Dehalococcoidia bacterium
TTATTAGACCAATAAGGTTTGAACGGATGTCCCATAAGGTACTCTTGCGAAGGCGGGAGACTTCAAATAGGTCAAACTGCCGTTATTGCTGAAAACGCGACGATTATAGGAGACGTGGTCCTGGAGGCAGAAACCAGCATTCGGTTTGGAGTGGTGATAAGAGGCGACGGCGGTCCTGTTAGAACAGGCGAGGGCACCAACCATCAGGACAATACGGTCTTGCACGATCGTATTATTATAGGCAAGGGATGCACCGTAGGACTCAATGCCATGGTTGACGGCTGTGAGATGGGCGATAACTGCCCTATCGGAGCAGGATCAATCGTAACTGTTAACTCTCGAAGGGAAATCCTCGCAAGAGCCGTCCGGCCGCGGGAAGTGCAGGACGGCCAAAGCCCTTTTGCCAGGGAGTCCGAGGGGTGCCCCCTCAGAAACCGAACGTCTACCCCTTCTGCCTGTCCAGTCCAGGAAGGGGGTGCCGGTCGCCGGGGCAGGGCGACTTCGCCTCCGCGAGTCTGAACAGTTACGATAAATCATATTCGATAGCTGTAAGGCAGGAAACAACTGTATAATAGGTGCGGGAGCCGTGCTGCCGCCGAGAACCGAAGTACCAGACGGGATCGTGGTGCCTGGAGTGCCCGGAAAGGTGGTGCGACAGCTCACGCCGCAAGAGATTGAGCAAATATTACGGGGAGCAGATGGGTATATTCGCCGTAGCAGATTGTAGTAGGACTCATCAGTTTTCTACAAAGCACAGTAGATAAGGCCAGCAGTAAGCATATCATAATATGGGAGGTAAACAATGGCTTTTACCAGAGTTCACCACGTGGGGATGGTCGTGAACGACCTAGAAGATGCGCAGAAAGTATATTGCAAAGGCTTTGGCATGTCGGTAGACGAACACAGGTCACCGCTGCCCAACGGCAGACCGGGACATTCAGGAAGCCTGGCCACCATCGAGTTTCCCATCGGGGAGATGTTCCTCGAGGTCAGCAAGCCCGCCGATCCTAACAGTGCCGAAGCCAGGTTTGTCGCGGAGCGTAGCGGCCAGGGTGGGATGCACCACCTGTGCCTCGAGTCAGGTGATATCAACAGTGATGTGAAGATGCTGGTTAACCGTGGGCTGAAGATTAAACAGCTCCCCGGTATGAAAGAATGGGATGGGACGAACGAGGTGTACTTCGATCCCGCAGGGACTCTTGGTATTACTCTAGGCGTACACCCCATTGACCACTACGTTCCTCATCCAGCCTTCCGCGGCGATGGCACCTTTACCGGCATGGGACACGTGGGTATTGCCGCTAGAGACACCGAGGAGGCGAGGCATCTCTGGGAAGATATATTCGGCCTGTCTCAGGCCCGTCCCGGTAATAGAGAGAATGCTCCCAGAGAACATGACCCGGAAAACCAGGGCCCTGACGATCCGGTATCCATAATAAATTTCCCACTGGGTGGGACTCTGATAGAGATCAGCGTCCCACCTAATGACCAGACCGGCACCGGAAGATACGTGGCGCAGCGCGCGCCGCTGGGCGCCGCTTTCCACCACATCTGCCCCTTCGCGCCGGACGTGCACCGCGCGATAGATATGGGAAATGCTGCGGGGCTAAGGCAGATTGGCGGCATCCCTCCGAAAGAAGTGAGCATACGTGCAGTCGGCTGGTTTCATCCCAGAAGCTGCATAGGCACCCTGATGGAGATATGGAACATGCCTCCTGCCGGCGGCACACCACGCTAGTGAGAATCCACATAACGGTAACGAATACCGGTAGAGACGCCGGGCCCGGCGTCTCTACCGGCCCAGCCTTACATTCTCAGCCAGATTTTCCTTCTCTCCCAGCAGTGCTGGCATAGCGACAGATAGAGAGTAGCAAAGCGGAAGATGCCGCGGTTATTAGAAGCTCGTGCCGAGACATGCCTGGTGCAGAATACTCCGAAACATCTTGAGCACTGGTTGACGGGAGTATAAGAGCATTCCTGGTCTCCACAGCGGTCTACAGCATTCCGCAGTCTCACATAGTACCTGTAAACTTTATGAGCCTCGGCATCGCTATACTTCTCCTGACACTGCTCCCGCCCGCATACCTCCTGATCATCCTCGAAACGAGTGCCGTGTGAAGCGCAAAACCTTCTGCCACAATACTGGCAAACACCAATAGCACCTTGATGACGCTTAAACAAGCCAAAACTACACCACTCTGCCATAACCCTATCATACAAGACCTATGGTGAGTCAGTCGAGCCAGCGGCCTTGGACTGACTCAAATATAACCTACAATTGTCGCTAATCTGATAATAGACCCCGTATTGGCGTTGCGGCTTGATGGTAACTGTTCACTCTTGAAGGGAAACCCTCGCAGGAGTAGACCGGCCGCGGGAAGTGCAGAAGGGCGGCAGCCCTTTTGCCAGGGAGTCCGAGGGGTGTCCCCTCGGAAACCGAACGTCTACCCCCTCTTCCCAGTCTATACATGGCCAGGAAGAGGGGGTAAGGGGGTGATGGTCGCCGGGGCAGGGCGAGTTCGCCTCCGCGGGTTTGAACAGTTACGCTTGATAATTTACCAGGGATGGGCGTTGACAAGGATGATATAATCTTTCTGTTGGGTCTATATAACGACGATTGTAGTTTTTGTGTAAAAAAGGGGGAGGCATGGACTTCGAGTTTGAGTATACACCGGAAATGCAGCAGTTCCGCGGCGAGGTGCGGGCCTGGCTGGACGTCAACCTGACGCCGGATGTCGGGGCGCCGGTACACCCGCTGGACGTTACCCACGAGCAGTTCAAAAGCAATATGGCGTTCAGAGGAAAGCTGGGAGAAAAGGGGTGGTACGCTCCTCAATGGCCTAAAGAATACGGCGGCGGCGGCCTTAGCCCACAGCTCGCAGTCGTTCTGGAGGAAGAGCTGGAGTCGCGGGTTGCGCATCTGGGGAACGTAATGGTCAACGGCGACATCGGATTCACCGCGGCGGCGGCGATCACGTACATGGGTAACGAAGAGCAGAAGCGCCGCTACCTTCCTGAAATACTCGGCGGCAAGAACGTGGTTTGGGAGCTGTTCACGGAGCCAAACGCGGGCTCCGACCTTCCCTCGATGACGACCACGGCGCTGCGAGACGGCGATGATTACGTGTTCAACGGACAGAAGACCTTCGTGGGCGCCTTGCACGATCCCAATTACATGTTCACAATTGCTGTCACCAACCCTGACCGGCCGAGGCACGCAAACCTGGGCGCATTCATGATACCTGCGGACACGCCCGGAATAACCGTCCACAATCTCGACCTGATTGGCGGCGGCGGCAAGCGGAGCATCTTCCTGGAAGACGTTCGGGTGCCTGCCGATTGCCTCATTGGTAAGGAAGGTGAGGGATGGAGGGCATTCACCGGACGCCGAGAGGTATCTGCGTCCGCGGTCGTGGCCCGCAACCCTAATCTGGAACAGCTCCTTGAGTACAGCAGGGGAAATAAAAGAAATGGAGCGCCCATCAGCGCAGACCCTAACATACGGGACACGCTGGTCGAGGTCTACATGCGGGCTCACGTCCTGAAGCTATGGGCCAAGCGCAACTACTGGATTGGCATCACCGGCCGCCGCTTCGGTTACGAAGGGCAGCAAGGTGGCTTGAACAGAAAACTGTTCGGGCCGGTGCTGGCTGAGGCCATGCTAAGCGCAATGGGTCCCGCTGCTCTCGTCAAGGACCCGGAACGAGGCGCTTATAACGGGGAAGCGGAGGCTTACGCCAGAGAGTCCATCGTAATGGGCCATCCCGGCGGCACTGTGGAGATACACAAGATGCGCATGTGGCGCGGCTTCACCGGCAACACCATGTTCGAACGTTAATGCTTTACTGGTAATCTCTAAGCAAACGCAGAGGCATCATGTTGATACCTCTGCGTTTGCCTTCGCGGAGCCCTCACATATAACGACGAAATCTAGTATTCCCGCAACGACAATAGATCGGAGGCCGAAGATGTCACAGGCAAGGCAAGACACGATGGATTTCCCCGTAGATTGGCCTGACCCCCAGGACGCCCACCTCACCTGGGGCTGGGATTCTGGGCACTGCCCATATCCCTTGACGCCGCTGTCAATTGACTTCGCAGACAGATTGTCGAGCGGGCCTGGAATGCGGCTTTTGTATGCTTACTTTTTTTCCAAACGGCTTTCTGTACGGCTTAAGATTCCCCCCGGCTCCTTCCGACCCGGCCGTAGCAGAACGCAATCTCCATGCCGAAGAGTTGGCCCCTTTTATCAAACAAATCTGGCAAAAGACGTATCTTCCACACATTGCAACCATATGCCGCCAGATGCAGAAGGACGACTACCGTTCCATGTCCGTAATGGAGCTAGCCTCCCATCTAGAAACCTGTGTAGATCGAGCAGCGCACGCATTTGGGTTAACGCAGATCGCCGCTATTCCCATGTTTCAATGCAGCCGCGCGCTTGTGGCCTTCTGCCAGCAGGAGTTCGGCCCCGATGGTGAGGCAATGGCTGGGGAGATGATGGAGGGAATTGTTAATGAATCCTCATCATCCCACTCAGCTTTATGGGAGCTCGCCCAATTTGCTAATTCTATGCCCGCGGTCGCTCGTATCTTTCGAAGCCACAATCGCGATGAGATTCCTGCTTTGCTGCCAGACGTGGTCGGCGGCAACGAATTCATGATGGCGCTCGGTCGTTTTCTGGACCGCTACGGTTGGCGGCCTGAGATATGGTTTGAGCTGTCCCTCCCAACATGGGGGGAAGACCCCCGTCCAGCGCTGGCTCTGATGCAGAGTTACCTGAGAGGAGAGGAATCAGACCCCCGGAACGCCTTAGCTCGATCGGCACGGCGGCGGCAGAAGACAACAGCACTGGCGCGGTCCCGGTTTAAAAATAATTCCGGCAAGTTGAAGGACTTCAACAGCCTCCTCGCCTCGGCCAGACAGTACGTGCCTGTTCGTGAGGGTCGGGCTCTCCAGCAGCTCACTGTGGGTGGGAGTCTGCGGGTTCCCTGTAAGACAATGGGACAGACGTTAGTCGAGTCTGGCGTTATTAGCCAGTGGGATGACATATTCTATCTGCGGCTAGGGGAGATTCAGGAGATTGGCCGCGGCGGTAACGTCACAACTTGGCAAGCTGTCGTTGATGCGCGGCGAGCAGAGCGGGCCCACTGGATGACTGTAACTCCGCCGGCAACGATAGGCGCATCTCCCATCTCGACAGGGGCGCAACTTGCTGGCCCAACCGGCGGGGCTACCACTCATACCGCGGAAGCCAAGGGCCAAGAGCAAGTCCTGCTCGGCAACCCCGCCAGCCGAGGCGTGGCGCAAGGGAGGGCAAAAGTGGTGCGCACTCTTGACGAGGCGGAAAAAGTTAAACACGGTGACGTACTTGTTTGCCGCACCACCTCCCCAGCGTGGACATACCTATTTCCGCGGGTTGCTGCGATTGTGACAGAGGGAGGAGGCGTCCTGTCCCACAGCGCCATCGTCGCCAGAGAGTACGCCATCCCTTGCGTTGTAGGGGTCCAAGGAGCCACAGAACGTATTAAGGACTTTATGCTGATTTCGGTGGACGGAACTCAGGGCATAGTACGTATGGATGAAGTTGCGAGTTCCTGAACCCTCAGATCTGGCAGTTGTAAAGTCTTTTCTAGCCGAGAACGTGGTTGCCATATTCCCAATAGACCAGTTCAGGCAGCAACGATCTTGGGCTGCAATCTCCGGCCTGAACTTCGGCAATTGAAGACATGATTGCTACTCAGCCAGTGCGCCATGCCCGACGGACACCCAGCTACGAGGGGCCTCAGTGGATGTTCTTCCATAGGAGGTCAGGGCTAAGAAACGTCGGTTACATGCAACGGGTTCTAGTATATTTCAGCGTCATCGGTGACCCCGAATGGGCACAGGCTGCGAGCCGGCTGACGCTGCATGCGCAGACGGGCGTATGTGGTCTTCATGGTAATGGTTCACTGGACACTGACTGAGTGATAATGGCTGGCCAGATGGGATTGGGCCGTACATCCAAGGAAGATGCCGGAGGACTGGACTAAATGGATCCCTGTGACAGGCGCCACACCTGGTGATCCAAGCGGACGTCTGCTTCTAACAACGCCAGGGGACGCTCCAATCATCCGAGTCATAGAGAAACGCCGTTTAATATGACCTGCCTACCATCCGAAACGGCGTACCGCTATGGGCGACCCTGAATCACGATGGCAGACATGCGCCGCAGGTCGGCGCGATCTGCTCTGCAGGCGCAGTTGCCTGAGGGGATTACACTTGTTTAATTGAATGCATCGGGCAAGATTCCGTGACGGATTAGACAATACCGCCTGCCTCTGAGCCTCCCAAAAAAGTTGAAGGAGGCCCAGAGTTTACCGATCTACCTGCCGTAACTGACATTGCAGTCTGGGCGCGCCGCCCACACTACAAAGTCGCCGCCCAGGGGATGGGGTGCACCGTAGACGCCGATTTCAGCCTTTTTCTTGATCTGCCGTGCGCCCGCTCGTCCCTGAAGCAGCTGGATGCCATCGGTATACATCAAGTAGCGGGTGCGACCGCTTCCGGCGTTTCCACCGCTGGGCGAGACAGGATACGGACCTTCAATGGTGAGGTCCGCGTGTCCATAGGACGCCAGCACGTCCCCCTAGTCCGAGCCCCTCACTGTTTCGGTAAATCGAACTCTGCACATATTCTGTTTTGGAAGCCATTGTTCACTCTTTCTCCGCATGATTACCCCATGTTCTAGAACGTGTTCCGGGCTTACCACCCTTCACTCCGATTTTTGCATTCGCGTCAAATGAGAGCTATGGGCGATATTACACAAACCAATAAGCCCTGGACTCGATGGCACTACCAAAGTCCAGCCATGCCAAGCTGTTGTCCGTCACAGGTGCCGTAGTTATCTGGGCAATTGGCGCTTTGTCCCCATGGAAGATGAGTTGTCGAACCCTGGAGAGTCTCATGAATTCACGGTACAAATTCTGCGAAACCTGTAGTATAGTTTAACTGAGTAAAAACATTTTAGGGAGGTGGTATTAGATGGACTTTGAGAGTCAAGATTCGCCGGAGATGGCGGCCTTTCGCGGGGAGGTACAGAGCGTCCTTAAGGAGATCGTTCCCAAAGGGCTTGTGGTTGCCGCGGACCCGGGCAAGAATACGGACGAGCAATACCAGATGCGGCGCGAGATTGCCAGGAAGCTGGGTTCTAGAGGATGGCTGTACCCCATGATACCGAAGGAGCACGGGGGCGGGGCTCTAACGTTGGACCATGCCGTCGTTTTGGAACAGGAACTGGACGAATACGAGCTGGAGTCTCCTCCTTATAACGACTCCGGTGCGATGGCGGGCCCCAGCATTATGGTATGGGGGACTGACGAACAAAAGAAGCAGTTTTTGCCGGATATTTACACTGGACAAAAGGTCACATGGATGCTTCTAACAGAGCCCCATGGAGGTTCTGACTTGGCTAGCGCTAAGACTACTGCCATCAGAGATGGGGACGAGTATGTCTTGAACGGCACCAAGACCTTTGTTGGGAGTGACCGCCTCCCGGACCAATTCTGGGCTATAGTCCTGACTGATCCAAAAGGGCCTCGGCATCAGAATCTCAGTTGGATCGTGGTGCCCTCCACTCTTCCCGGCATCACTATACAGCCCTTGAATCTCCTTAGCCACGGAGGTCCAGAAGCATCCTTTCAGAGCCAGCACAACAACTCCGTCTTCTTTGAAGATGTGCATGTGCCCGCCTTCAACCTGGTCGGAGGTGAGAACAACGGCTGGAAGGTCGCCAGCACGCACTTGGAGATAGAGCATGGCGGCGGCGGAACAGTACGCAAAAACCGCCTTATGGAGCGCTTCCTCAGGTACTGCAAGACCACTGAGTTCGGCGGCAAGACGCTGAGCCGGGACTCAGATGTCAGGGACATTATAGCCGACCTCATCGTCGATTGGGACGTCAACCGCCTCTTCGGCATGCGGAACTACTGGCAACGTCACGCCAAGAGGCCGGGTACCTACGAGGGATCTCAGTCTTCATACCATCGCAAGATGTCGG
>SHYC01000093.1 GCA_009693005.1 Dehalococcoidia bacterium
GATAACGCGGGCTCATAAGATTAAGGTATTTCCGTCGTTCATTCACGGTCATCTTTTCGTCAATCGGCATGTTCCCCTCAGTAACATTCTTAGCTGAGTTAACCATACCTCTTTCAGTAACATTTTAGATGAGTGAATACGCGATGTGGACACCCGTCCGTAATTCTCTTATAATACGCGCTGTCGGGGAGAACAGGTTGCCATACCAACGCCCGTGGAGAAGGGAGAGGTCCATGATTTTACACAATAAGCTGCCGCAGCGCCTGCGCTTTTACTACGGATGGTACATAGTAGCCGTGGCATTCCTGGCGGCGGCAGTCGACGTTGGGTTCCTCGGCTACATATTCGGCCTCTTCCTCAAGCCAATGGGAGGAGATCTGGGCTGGAGCCGCAGCGAAATGTCCATCGGAGCGACGGTGGGAACTATTGGAAGCGGAGTTCTTGGACTTATCGTAGGGCCTCTCGTCGATAAATACGGCTCGAGAGTCATTATGGTTGTCGGGGGGGGGTAGCCCTGTGCGCCGTTTACTTCGGCCTGGCCTCCGTAACCCAGCTCTGGGTCTTCGTAGCCCTCTACACCCTGGGCAGAGCTATAGCGCTGTCGGCGGAAGGCGGCGTAGCCACCACTGCTGCTCTCACCAACTGGTTCGTCAAAAAGCGCGGCCGGGCTATGGGGCTATCTTCTGTAGGGACCAATATAGGTATTATCATAATGGTGCCTGTTACGCAGCTGGTCATCGATGCCTTCGGCTGGAGGGCAGGTTGGGCATGGCTGGGGATAGTAATATGGCCCGTCCTCGTCTTGCCGGCAGGCATTTTTGTACGTCGCCGACCCGAGGACCTGGGACTTTTGCCGGATGGGGACGATCCAAGCCCACCAGTGACGACGAACGGCGAAGCGGCCCCGACCGCATCTCAAGCGTCGACAGAGGTAAGCTGGACCAGAAAGCAGGCGCTGAGGACGCGCACCTTTTGGCTATTACTCATGGCCCAGGAGATTATCAGCGTGACCCAGACGGCAGTTGTATTCCATATTGCCGCATATTACAACGACATCGGGGTCCCCACAGCTGTAGCCGCGCTGGCCGTGAGCGCTTAGGGCTTGGGCGGGTTCTTTTCTCGTGTCGCGTGGGGTTTCATCGTCGAGAGAGTAAGCGTTTATTATTGTATGCTGGCTGCCGCGGTGGGCACGATAATTGCCGTGACAATTCTCACGCTGGCCAACGGGGCAATAATGGCGTTCGTATCTGCCTTCCTATACGGCTTTTGGATGGGCGGCCTGCTCACGCTGGGTGGAATCGCCTGGGCTGATTATTACGGCCGCCAGTTCCAGGGCACCATTAGAGGTACCGCGTGGGCGTTTCAGTCCATCGGACACGGCGCGGGCCCACTGATAGCGGCACTGGTCTACGACCTGACCAACAGCTACCGTCTGGCCTACGGGACTCTGGATGCAGCCTTATTGATATCGCTAGCCCTGCTGTTTTTCGCCAAGCCACCGCGGCACGCAGCATCAGACCATGTATTCGGTCTCGTTCAGGCCAAGGAAGGCCCTGTAAGCTCGTAGAGATAGCAATGATCCTCACATCAGCATCCTACCAATAGGCCAGATCAATATTCCGTTTTTTTGGTATGGAAGCCCAACGGCCTGCACAAAAGATTGTGCTTTAATTCTCAATCACCTTGCTAGCGATCATGCCCTATGCTATACTCAAGCCGTAGTAAGAGGCTAGGTTCTCAGAGCTACTGCGTCGCATCAGTCTAAAGACTGAATGAGGATAGAAACAATGCTAGAGCAATACGGCATTATCACGTTGCTCTTGGTCGTGGCCATCATCTTCCCCCTGGGAGGCATAATCACATCCCGGCTGCTGCAGTTCCTAGGCGCAAGACCTGACAACCCCGACCCGGTAAAACTGGATACCTACGAATGCGGACTTGAGACCATCGGCGCCACCTGGATACGGTTCAATTTTCGCTATTATTACTATGCCCTCCTCTTTGTAATCTTCGACGTAGAAGCAGCATTCCTTTTCCCCTGGGCCGTCTACTTCAGGCAAATGCAGCTTTTTGGCCTCATTGAGATGGCTATCTTTATAGCCATACTGACAATCGGATTTGTGTATGCGTGGAAAAAGCACGCTCTAGAGTGGGTATAATCGCTGAGGGCAGTTATGAGCTATAAAAGTTTCGAGACCTATTACGACAGCTTGGGGGAGGACCGCCGGGAGGGACAGGCGATAATGGATCTCATGCGGCGTTCGGAGTCTCCGTATCCGGATAGCGGCTTCGAGAAAGCAGCCGGCGTAGAAATAGACGATCAAATCAAGCGAAATGTGATCGTCACGTCTTTAGACGATGTCCTCGCCTGGGCAAGGAAGTCGTCGGTGTGGCCGGCGATGTTCGGCCTGGCCTGCTGCGCTATCGAGATGATAAACACCACCACCTCCCGCTTTGATATCGCCCGTTTTGGCATGGAGCTGTTCAGGCCCTCGCCGCGTCAGGCCGACCTCATGATCGTCGCCGGCACTCTAACATGGAAGATGGCGCCCGTGCTGAGGCGAGTGTACGACCAGATGGCCGATCCGAAATGGGTGGTATCCATGGGCGTCTGCGCCACCAGCGGCGGCACTTATGCAGACAGCTACAGCTGCGTGCCGGGCGTTAACCTCATCGTGCCGGTAGATGTATACGTGCCCGGCTGTCCTCCGCGTCCGGAGGCCCTGCTGGAAGGCCTGATGAGGCTTCAGAAGAAGATCGATAAGCAGAGGAACGCGGCAAAAGTTGGGTAGTAGTTATGACCAAAGAGTTGGACGGCCTTACGGCAGCGGAAATTGTAGCCAGGTCCTTTCCGGATGGCATAGTGGAGGTTCTCGCAAGTTCAATTGTGATCCGGACCGACCTCCTGGCCGAGGTTGCGCGCTATCTCCATGACACCCCTGGACTCAGCTTTAATTATTTGGAAGGTATTGCTTCGGTTGATTACATAGACTATTTTGAAGTTGTCTACAACCTGGTATCTCTGGAAGAGAACCACAGCATGGTAATAAAGGTACAAGCATACGGAAGAGAAAAACCGGAAGTTCCATCTGTTGTATCTATTTGGAAGACCGCGGACTTCCAGGAGCGAGAGGAATACGACCTGATGGGAATTGTGTTTACTGGGCACCCCAACCTTAAGAGGATAATGCTGTGGGAAGGCTTCCCGGGGCATCCTTTGCGTAAGGACTTTTTGGAGTTTGATCATCGTAACATAGCGCCGGCAGGCGATTGAGCATCCTCCAATATTGGAACCGGTAGTAGTGACAACCCGGGACGGAAGTATGCCCGATGCTTTGCAGGGGCGCTCGTTCGGGCCCATAGGTATGTTGCTCCTTTATGTAACATACTGAGTTGAATGAATTGGTTATGGTTGCACAAGACAGCGCAATAAAAACTCAACCCATTGTAATCAACATGGGGCCTCAGCACCCAAGCACCCATGGCGTTTTTCGCTTGCGTCTGGTGCTGGATGGCGAGACCGTGATAGATGTTGAGCCGGTATTTGGGTATCTTCACCGCAGCAAGGAAAAGCTTGAGGAGGAACGGACTTACCTTCAAACCTTACCTATAACAGACCGGATGGACTATCTATCCAGCATGACAAACAATCTCGGCTGTTCTATGGCTATAGAGAAGCTGGCGAACATTCCGGTACCCGAAAGGGCCCAATATCTTCGCGTGATCATGGCTGAGCTTACCAGGATCTCCAGCCACTGTTTCGCTCAAGGTATGCAGCTGCAGGAAATGGGCGCATGGGCAACGCCCCTCATGTACTTCATCAGAGAGCGGGAGAAGATAATAGACCTGTTCGAGATGGTCTCAGGAGCGCGCCTGACCTTTAACTATATTAGACCCGGCGGGGTTTCTCAGGATATCCCGCCCGAGTTCATTCCAGCCTGCTACAAGTTCATCGACGAGATGCCAGGGTATATAGACGAATACGAGCAGTTGCTGGTGCAGAACGAGATCCTTAGATCACGAACCATGGGAGTTGGCGTACTGCCAAGAGATCTGGCTATTAACTCCGGAGCCAGCGGGCCGGTACTGAGGGCCAGCGGCATAAACTGGGACCTCAGGAAGCAAGACCCTTATCTGGTTTATGACAGGTTCGACTTCGATGTTCCGGTAGGCCAGCATGGGGATACCTACGATCGCTTCATGGTCCGCATGTATGAGATGCGGGAGAGCGTGAAGATTGTAAGACAGGCCTTGGACCAGCTTCCCCCGGGACCGGTTACGGCTAACTTACCAATAGTCATTATACCCCCGCCCGGAGACGCCTACGCTCATATCGAGACGGCCCGCGGCACGCTGGGATTTTACATGGTAAGCGATGGCGGCGCAAATCCATGGCGCTTTCACGTTAGGGCGCCATCGCTTATTAATCTCACCGCCCTGAGAGAAATGATCATCGGCCATAAAGTGGCAGACACAGTGGTAATCTTTGGCAGCATAGACATCGTACTTGGCGAGGTTGACCGTTAGTGAACGGTGACATCCACAATTTCTTCAACATCGACGGCGCCATAGTGTCGGCATTGAGCGGCATATTGCCGGCCTGGGCTTTGGTGATCGTCGCAGGGTTAATAGGCATAATTGCACTGCTGGTCTTTCTTGTGCCAAGTCAGCTTGCCACTATTTGGATCGAACGTAAGCTAATTGGGCGTTTCCAGATACGCTATGGACCCAACCGTGTGGGCCTTTTTGGTCTCCTGCAACCATTAGCGGACGCCGTCAAAATCGTTGGCAAGGAATCGATAACACCGGCTGGTGTGGACAAATGGGTCTTTTGGCTGGCGCCAATAGTTACGTTTATACCGGCTCTGTTAGTCTATGCTGTGATACCGTTTGGCCCCAACCTGATACTGGCCGATCTGGACATCGGTATCTTATACCTGATCTCAATATCATCCCTTGGTGTAATTCCCGTATTCATGGCTGGGTGGTCGTCCAACAACAAGTACGCGCTTCTGGGGGCCATGCGCTCGGTGGCGCAGATGGTCAGCTACGAAATCCCACTGGTGCTGTCTATAATAAGCGTGGTGATGATGACCGGTTCTCTCAAGATCGGCGAAATGGTTAGCTTCCAGGCTGACAACCTATGGATGTTCTTGCTGCAACCGCTGGCGCTGCTGATCTTCTTCATTTCGGCCAGCGCAGAGCTTAATCGGACACCGATGGATATTGTGGAGGGGGAGTCCGAAATCATAGCCGGCTACCATACCGAGTACAGCGGGTTCAAGTTCAGTATGTTCTACGTGGCCGAGTATACCAATGTACTCGCTGTTTCTGCCATACTTAGCGCAGTGTTCTTCGGCGGCTGGCTGAGCGCCCCGATACTGGATCTATTGCCGGCCTGGCTGTGGTTTATCGCAAAGATTTACTTCTTTTTCTGCGTGTTCGTGTGGATACGGGCTACACTTCCCAGGATGCGGGCAGACCAGCTAATGGGACTGGCCTGGAAATTCCTCCTGCCATTGGCGCTAGTCAATATCCTGGTAACCGGGATAGAAGTGTACATGAACCTTCACCCACTGCTGATAAGCTTCATCAATATAGCGCTGGCAATAGGGCTGGTAGCAGGATGGTCGGAGTTAATAGGCAACAGAGCAGTAAGGAATGAGCGCAGGCAGTATATTCCCGTGGTTCCTGTCGTAAGATAGAGCTTTTGATGAAGTTCTCCCGTCCTTGATAAGCCCGATGGATTTTGTGTAGTGATGGTCTTCAACTAGAGGGAAAACCCATGTATGGACTTGGAATAGTAAAAGGGATGTATACTACCTTAATGCATCTGGTGCGTCCCCCTTTCACAAGACAATATCCGGAGGAGCCTGTGCCAATCTCTCAGCGGTTCCGCGGCTATGACTTCGCCTGGGTGGAGGAACGCTGCACCGGCTGCGCCACCTGCGCCAAAGCCTGTCCTCACGGCGTTATCGACATAATCACTGAGTCGCTGGGAGACAACCGCTACGCTGTTGAGCGCTTCGATATAGATATAGGGTTATGCATGGTATGCGGCCTGTGTGTCGAGGCTTGCCCCTACGACGCGCTCTTTATGGGGATCGGCTTTGAGCTTTCCAGCGATAGGAGATGGGACCTGGTGGTCCACAAAGAGGACATAGCCAATAGAGGCAAGTTTAGCGCCTACTATAGGACGCCGCTAAAAGAGAAGATCGCTGACAGAGAAGAGATAACGGAGATCTACAACCCATCCACCGGGCAAAATACTCCACACGCATAGAGAGCGATGGACACAGGCACAGCTATAGCTTTTTACATACTGGCCGGACTGACCACCATATCAGCAATCATGGTGGTCTCTTTGCGAAACATATTCCATTCCGTCTTATTCTTGGTCCTGTCTTTCGCCGGTATAGCCGGAATATATGTAACCCTTAACGCAGAGTTCGTTGCGGCCATCCAGGTGCTCATCTATGCCGGAGCGATTGTCGTGCTAATGCTCTTCGCCATGATGCTGACCACCAACGCAATGACAGAGGGCAACCCGGCCGGCCATCTACGTCCACCCGCCATGCTGACGGCATTTCTTTTCTTTATCACTGTCGCTTATGTAGGAGTAGTAACGCCGTGGCAACCCCGAGCAGCCAGCGCCCCGACAGACTTTAGCATTAACGGGATCGCGGACCTGCTATTCAACGTTTACGTCCTTCCCTTTGAGATTTCATCAGTATTATTGCTGGTGGCAATGATAGGGGCCATTGTACTCGCCAGAGATTAGAAAAGGTTGTCAAGGAATCCCCTCACCCTAACCCTCTCCCAGAATGAGAGGGGATTAATATTTAACTAAGACGGTTGAAAGCTGGAAGCCCAGAGGTAGCCTAGGCGACCTTTGGCAAGGGGATTGGGGGATGTCCCCTTGACTTTATCCCGAAGGTTTATCTTGCCTGTCCTGTCCGCCTTGCGGACTCCGTGCGCGGAGCGGACTCTCCGCAGAGCGGAGTCTCGGAACGGACCGTGCGCGGAGATCCCCGTCGAAGGGAACACCCTCAAGGGGGTTTGGATATGAAAGCAGGGAGTCCAGAGGAACGGAGTCCCTTTGGCAGGGGGATTGGGGATGTGCCCCCATTATAATATCCCGAAGGGATACATTGAACCCCCTTGAGGGGGTTTAGGGGTGAGTCCCACCCCGGCTGAGCATGAAACAAAATCAGAGGTCTATACAGGAGATAGACGTTGAAATGGCTGTAGGCTTTGACCATTACTTTCTGCTGTCAGCCCTGCTGTTCAGCATTGGCCTTTATGGCGTCCTCTCTCGCAGGAACGCGGTGGCTATCCTGATGTCTATAGAGATAATGTTCAACGCGGTGAACATCATCATGGTGGCCATATCCCGCTATCTTGCTCCTCTGGGAGATACTACCGGACATATATTTGCCCTGTTCATAATTACCGTAGCTGCTGCGGAAGCATCTGTGGGTCTAGCGCTGATAATATCCATATTCCGCCGGCGCGAGACCGTAGACATAGAATCTATCAACCTGATGAAGTGGTGACGGCATGTGGACCGAGCTAATAAAAGCCCCCAATTTAATGGTTGCTGAGCTTTGGAAGCAGTTCTTCGATATCGAAGGAGTTACCGCGATGATAGTGCCCGACTCGCTGGATTGGGAGGGCGTGTCCGACGATATGCCCAGGCGCATCCTGGTGCCGCTGAGCAAGAAACATGTGGCAGAGGAGGTCTTGCGTAAACTGTAAACATGACTGGAGAACAGCTGGCCTGGGCGATATTTTTTCTACCACTATTATCGTTCGTTATTATCTCCTTCCTCACCTACCGCTACCCAGAGATTTGCGGCTTCTTCGCCGCTGGGGCGATAGGCTCGGCCTTCGTCCTTTCTTTGTGGCTATTTTCTATGGTGGTTGCTTCTCCTGAACATCATCTGCCGGCCGGAGGATTGACCATACTCAGTATGGGTGACGTGCGCATACACTTAGGCGCGGCCTTGGACTCCCTTACCGCCCTGATG
>SHYC01000094.1 GCA_009693005.1 Dehalococcoidia bacterium
TCCGGTATTTAATACCATAAGTAAAGCGATGAAGGAGACACATCCTAACGCCAGTATTATTTTTGTGCCGGCCGCGTTTGCCGCCGACGCCATGTTCGAAGCCCTAGAAGCCGGAATTGAGACCGTCGTAGTAATTACAGAAGGCATACCCACTTCAGATATGATAGCCGTCAGACGATATTTGAGAGGGTCCAGCCAAAGGGTCATTGGGCCCAACTGTCCCGGACTTATCACTCCAGGACAGGCCAAAGTTGGGATAATGCCCGCGGACGCCTTTTCACAGGGGTCGATAGGGATGATCACCCGAAGCGGCACCCTTATGTACGAGACCGCCGCTCAGCTTACTGCCTTGGGCCTGGGTCAGTCATCGTGTGTTGGTATCGGTGGTGACCCGGTGCCGGGTACGACCTTCGTAGACGTGCTAGAGATGTTCAACAATGACCCAGGTACTAGCGCGATAGTTTTGGTCGGAGAAATCGGCGGCTCTGCGGAGCAGGAAGCAGCCGATTACATAAAGTCCAATATCAAAAAGCCCGTGGTAAGCTTCATTGCAGGCGTCAGCGCTCCTCCGGGTCGTAGAATGGGCCATGCCGGAGCGATAATATCCGGGGCCGGCGGCGGAGCTATCGAAAAAATGAAAGCCCTGGAAAACGCCGGTGTGAGGGTAACCGCAAACCCCGGCGAGATCGGACTGACTGTACAACGAGCCTTACAAGGGTAGATAATATATTGCGATCCACACTGTGATTAGAATGCCGGAAAGATGCCAAGAACAAGATCACTGCAGAAAGCCTTATTCGAAGTTGCCAAAGCGGTAAACTCTACCCTTTCTGTTACTGAGACTTTGAATGCGCTGGTTGAAAGCGCCACCAAAGCCACTGGCGCCAAAGCCTGCTCTCTTTTCTTACTCTCTCCCGACAGCAAGGACCTGCTTCGGAGCGCATACTACGGCCTTAGCGAGGAGTACATTACAAAGGGGCCGGTCAAAGCGGAGCGCAGTATAGCTGAGGTAATGCAAGGGACCACTGTATTAGTAAAAGATGTTACGACGGACCCAAGAATCCAATACAGACGGGAGGCCAAGAAAGAAGGGATCACCTCGATTCTTAGCATTCCGGTATTCCTACACCAGGAGACAATTGGCGTCATGCGGCTCTATACCAAAGATCCCCATGACTTTTCGAAGGATGAGGTTGAGTTCGCAAGTTCTATAGCAAACCTGGGGGCAATAGCTATAGAGAATGCTAAGTTATACGAGTCCTTAAGGAGCAGCTACGAGGAGATCCGACAGGGGGTGCTTTCCTGGTACGATATACTCCTGGACAAGCCAAGGCCTACTTCGTTCGGGCATCCCAGCGAGGCTGAGTTTGCCCGAATATTGGACTTTTACCACATTCTCTGGGTCTATGAGCCGCGCTCTTTTCCAATTACCTGGGACAACGGCAACGTTACCGAGATGTTTACCCCAGACTTCTATTTGCCGACCCTGGACATGTATATCGAGTTGACGACGATGCGGCAAAACCTGGTGACAGACAAAAACCGGAAGGTTAGAAGACTAAAAGAACTTTATCCCAACGTAAATATCAGGCTTGTTTACAGAAAGGACTACTTCCGGTTGCTGGCGAGATATGGATATGGCCCACTAAAAGAGGCCGAGATGTCTAGAATCGATAAGGTGCTCTTTACAGCCTTTGAAATAGAGGAGCGCGTTACGCAGTTAGGCGAACAAATAACCCTGGATTACAAGGACAGGCAGCCGGTCTTTGTTGGGGTTCTAAAGGGAGTGATGTGTTTCATATCTGACCTAATAAGGCACGTATCTCTACCAGTTACCGTAGATTATATGGCTATCTCACCGTACCGCACCGAGACTCCCGGATCGGTCGCCATTGCAAAAGATTTAGAGATAAGCATCACTGGCAGAGATGTTATTCTGGTGGAGGACATAATAGATACGGGCCTTACCCTTAATTACTTGCTGAGTTATCTGGGGACCAAAAAGCCTGCCAGCATCAAGGTGTGCACACTCCTTGATAAGCGGGCTAGAAGGCTGATTAATGTGCCTGTTGACTACGTTGGTTTTGGAATCCCAGATGAGTTTGTCATAGGATACGGTCTAGACTATGATGAAATCTATAGAAACTTGCCATTTATAGCGGTCCTCAAAACCGAGGATTCTCTTTCAGGCGCATGGTAGTATAAGACCTCGCTAGTAAGGTCACCGCTATTTCTGGGTTGCGCTTTTTTAGCTCTCAGTTGTCGCTTCCTTGCCACGACCGACACGCTTGAAAATCGTTCAAAACTCAGGACAATCTTGGCCTCTCACTTCGCCCGGTGCATTATCAACAGGTTGCCGGCTTTTTACGAATCTTAAATCTCTTGCCGGCCAAGATAAGCTAGTGCAGTATGTGCGCTTGCCCCACCTTGACTGACCGGCATTTTGATTCAACCAATTATGAGATGAAAGGAAGAAAAACGAATGGTTTGCGGCCTTTACTAAGTATTGGCGGATCGGGCTGCATTTGGTCGCCGCAAGTTAAAAAGGTCTCAATCGAGTTTGACCGCCAAAAAGCGAAACAAAACCTCAATAGTCTTACGCGATTCTTCATTCTAAAATAGATAATGCTGTGGATAAGGTGGCTTCGCCCACAACGTAAGAAGCGGGCCAGGAAACGTACAAATAAGTCTTAACGTGAAAGGATAGCAGTTGATAACAACCATAGTTAACAACTACCCGAAGATACCTTCCCTGTCGGGAGGGCCAAACATCCGTCGCTCGATGGCGCAGCTCGATGAAGGTCGGATCACTTTGGATGACCTACATCAGGTGCAGGATGAGGCTACCAAAGATGCAATCAGCGAACAAGTTAAAGCAGGCGTAGAACTAGTTACCGATGGGCAAATTAGATGGGACGACGGCCAGACTTATATAGCTTCAAAATTAAACGGCTTCTCTATCAGCGGCCTGATTAGATATTTTGACTCTAACACTTATTATAGGCAGCCGGTGGTAGATGGTAAGATATCGTGGCGAGAGCCAATTCTAGTTAAAGACTATTTGTTCGCGCGCGCGGCCAGCGAGCGTCCCGTGAAGGTTGCTCTCACCGGGCCGTATACCCTTGCGGCTCTTTCTGAAGACACCTATTATCACGACAAGCGAGCCCTGGTCAATGCCTTGGCCGCAGTTCTTAACCAGGAAGCGAAGGCGCTTGCCGAAGCCGGCGCAGAGTTTATACAGTTTGACGAGCCTAGCATATTAAAGGCCCCGGCAGACTTTCCCATAGTAAAAGAGGCCATGTCGGTCCTAACAGCGGGCGTAAATGCGAAGCTGGCGCTGTATACATACTTTGGCGAGGCTGGAGAGCTGGCACAGCAGCTATTCTCGCTGCCATTTCAGGTCTTTGGCCTTGACTTTGTGATGGGTCCCAACAACTACGCGGCCCTCAAATCCTTTCCGGGCGATAAAGACTTGGCCATGGGTATAGTGGACGCACGCAACACAAAGTTAGAGACAGTAGATGAGATCGTAGCGGCGGTAAAAAAAGCCAAAGAGCACGTAAGCCTCGATAGATTGTACTTAAACCCTAGCTGCGGCCTCGAGTTCCTTCCACGAAGGAACGCTTATGATAAATTGGTAAGATTAACTGAAGGCGCAAAGCGCGCTCTGGAGGTTCTTGTATGACAACCGGACTACTTACTACATCCGTCGGAAGCTTCCCCAAGTCCCCATACCTGCTCCAAGCAAGAAATCGAGCGGCACAAGGCAAGATGGACCAGAAAGAACTCCACGAGCTTGAGCTAAAGGCCACCAAAGAGTGGATACAGTTCCAGGAGGAGCTGGGGATCGATATCCTTGTAGACGGCGAGCAGTATAGAGGCGACATGGTCACCTACTTCGCAGAGGAGATGGAGGGGTTTGGAATAAGCGGCCTGGTGCGGTCCTACGGCAACCGCTACTACCGCAAGCCCGTGGCCACCGGGCCGGTTGCAAGAAAGAGCGCCATTACCGTCGACATGTACAAGTACTCTCAAGGCCTCACCAGCAGACCGGTCAAGGGCATGCTGACAGGCCCCTATACCATGGTAGACTGGTCTTTCAACGAGTACTATCCCACCAGAGAGGCCTTCGTGATGGCGATGGCAGAGGTCGTCCACCAAGAGGCCGCAGACCTGGAGAAGGCCGGGGCCAAGTACATCCAGATAGATGAGCCGGCGGTTTCTACAAGACCAGATGAGATGGAGCTGGCCGCCAGGGCCATGGCTGTGGTGACAAAGGGCCTCTCGGCCTTCACTATAACCCATATCTGCTACGGCGACTTTGCCTCGGTTTTCGATAAGCTTATCGCAATACCGGTTGATCAGTTCGACCTTGAGATGGCGAACAGCGGTTACGACCTGCTGGACCTGCTCAAGGGCAAGAACTTCACAAAGACTCTTGCCATGGGCGTGGTAGACGTCCATAACCACGCTATCGAGAGTCTGGAAGAGGTGAAAGCCAGCATCAGGAGAGGTCTCGAGGCGTTACCCGCGGAGCGTCTCTACATAGACCCGGACTGCGGCCTTAAGACCCGCACGGTGGAAGAGGCAAAGGACAAGATGCGCGTGATCGCTCAGGCTGTGAAAGAGGTGAAGGCGGAGCTACGGATAGAGTGATATCTCCTATCTGTTAGTCATCCCAAGGAGTAACAAATGACTAAGAAGTTTACCGCGGTAATCACCAAAGAGGAAAACTGGTATGTAGTCCATTGTTTGGAGCTTGGAGTGGTCAGCCAGGGGGAAACTATAGAAGAGGCCCAATCCAACCTTAAAGAGACGGTCGAGCTCTATATTGAGAGCTTCGGAAGCGAAGACCTTCCCGAAAGTCTCGGAGAAACGGCGTTGTATCCCCTCGAAGTAATGGTTAGTGGATAGACTTCCTGTACTTTTAGGTCAGAAGTTGATCGGGGCTTATTCTCAAACAGTCTGGTCTCAGTCGGGATGACGTCCAAAATGTTGCTGTAGCATAGTTAATAGTCGAGTAATAGGCAAAGGGGAGGTACCAGACAATGAAAACCTTTACTGCTTATGTAGAGTGGGATCCTGAGACAAGTGTTTATACAGGTATGGTGCCTGGGATTACGGGAGCACATGCGCAAGGTGCGACTCTAGACGAACTGCAAGAAAACCTCAAGGAAGTGTTGGAACTGTGCCTTGAGGAATACGAAGGGACTCTTGAAGAACCGCCTAGATTCGTAGGTATTCAGCAGATTGAAGTGGCTGTGTGACACGCCCGCCTGAGCGACAATTTAGTAGAACATGAACATAACCCCTCCATCCTATCCCAAAAGCATAGTATGTCTCAGCTCAGGGTGTGCGGATATCCTCTATCGCATAGGAGCATGGGACAGGGTGGTCGGAGTATCCGGCTTCACACATCTGCCAGCCGACGCCCAGCGTAAAGCCAAAGTTGGCGGCTTCACCACTATATACGTTGACAAAGTCCTTGAGCTAAAGCCAGACCTCGTCATATCGTATTCCCATCTGCAGGCGAATATTGCCGCGCAGCTCGTAGCCTCAGGAGTAAACGTCCTCGCTCTAAACCAGAGAAGCATCCAGGAGATACTAAACACTGTATTGCTGCTTGGCTCCGTAGTTGGAAGAGAAGAGCAGGCGGAGCAGCTTGCAGCCAGAATGTCTGCCGACCTTGATGAAGCAGCCAGGGCAGCCTCAGAGCTGCTTCATCATCCCAGAGTATTCTTTGAAGAGTGGAGCAGCCCTATCATATCGGCCAGTCGGTGGATCAGCGAGTCGATAGAGCTAGCCGGTGGCGTGGACATATTTCCTGAGCTGAGAAATGTTGTCAAAGGACGAGACAGGGCCGTAGAGCCTTCCGAGGTACTCACAAGAGACCCGGAGATCGTAGTGGCCTCGTGGTGCGGACGCAAAGTAGATCTGCAGTCTATTTACAAGCGGGAAGGGTGGGAGGATATATCCGCGGTAAGAAACAAGCAGGTCTACTGGCTAAAGTCCAAAGACATCTTGGAGGCCGGTCCATCCCTTGTTGCAGGTGTTAGAGAGCTGCACCGGATAATAGCTGAGGTCTCCGATAAAAGGCCGGCTAACGATAGTGTCTCCTGACCTCAGACGCGTACGCAACACCGAGGCTATCCGCATTTAAGTCTAACCACTCGCTCAAGCGAGTACGAGCGGTTGGGACTCCATCAGAGACCAGCAGACCAGCCATCAGCCCTTTTATCTCGTTTTCCGTTATCACCACATCTTTTACCACAAGGCCCAAAAGCTTTCCCAGAAACAAAGCTGCTTTGGGGCTCACGTGCAAGATCTTAGCTCTACCTCCGGTCTTATAAGCTATGAGCCGCACCAATTTATTATAGGAATAAGTCTCAGGTCCGACGGCATCCAATACTATGTTCTCAACTACCTCAGCGAGGTTGACAGCCAGCTCAGCCAGGTCCTCAACGAATACAGGCTGCACCCTATATTCTCCCGAACCGGGCACCGCGAACAGCGGGAGCCTTCTTAGCAGCCAGGCAATATTGTTAAGCAGAATATCCCCGAAGCCGAAGATAACGGTTGGCCTTAGAATCACGTAAGAGAGCTTTGAACCGACTATAACGTTCTCAAGGATTCCTTTGCCGCGAAAATAGGGCAGAGTAGATTCCGCAGAGGCGTTCGTGATACTGATATGCACGAAGCGGCGAACGCCCGCTTCTTCCGCTGCTTTGATGAGCCTTTGGGTGTTTTCTACGGCCTTCTCATAAGTTGTCAGACCTTTAGGAAAGCGGACCCAATAGGTGTTATATAGTGTATTAACTCCCTCCAGGCTGCGCCTTAGCTCGTCGTAGTTGTCGAGGTAAAGCGGAAGGACAGTTATCTGCTGACGCAGAGGATCAGAGACGTCGGGATGTCCCGTAATAGTAGCAACTCTCTTGCCCCTGGAAAGCAGCAGTTTGGCGATATACCGGCCGGTATAGCCAAAAGCTCCAGTCACCATATGTGTTGCTGGAGCTTCATTCATAAATCTTTCTCAGTAACCTACGAAAATGTCATTCCCGTGGAGATGTCATTTTGGAGAGGAAGCTAGCCTGCCTGAGGCTCTCGAAGGGAAGACCCTTTGCCCTGGCCGACGGATTCTTCGCCGCCGCTCCGAGTTTGTGCCTCTTTTGGTTTTAAACCACGGGCTAAAAGCCAGTGGCGCCCGGATGCCCATGCCCCAGGCTTCAGCCTGGCGTGCTAAGGTAATCTTTACTCTCCCATGACCTGAATAAGCACCTGGCGTTCCCTCGGACGGTCTAGCTCAACGAAGAAGACCCGCTGCCAAACACCCAACTGCAGCTTTCCATCCATTACCGGTATTGTCTCACTAGCGCTAAGAAGCAAGTGCTGGCAGTGCGCATGTCCGTTGGGGCATTCGTCTTCCTCCATGTTTACGGTCCTGACGTCAAAGTTGTTATGGTGGTAGTCGGCGTCAGGTGGGGAAAGTCTTGCCAAAAACATCTCCATGTCCTTGATAAGCTCCGGCTCGTTTTCGTTGATCTTGATAGCCGCCGTAGTGTGCTTGGAAAACACGACAGCCAAGCCGTTGGTTATGTCAGACTTCTTGATAATCTCTGCAATCCTGTCAGTTATATCAATAAAGTTAGGGGCCTTCTCGGCGGTAAGCTTTATTATATCAACCGCCATTCTTAGGCCCTGTGTCTTATAGAGCATACCAACCTCCGAGATTCGGCCATCAAAATAGGATAAATTCTGCTAAAAGAACGTCACAAAAAACCGCTGGATTGTGGGGCAGTATATCATGGCCAGACTAGACTGGTCAATTCTACGTATTCACTCATCTAAAATGTTACTGAAAGAGGTATGGTTAACTCAGCTAAGAATGTTACTGAGGGGAACATGCCGATTGACGAAAAGATGACCGTGAATGAACGACGGAAATACCTTAATCTTATGAGCCCGCGTTATCATAAGTCG
>SHYC01000095.1 GCA_009693005.1 Dehalococcoidia bacterium
TCGTCGAGGCCCTCCAGCTTTATCAGGGCGAAGGCGACGTCTCGGTTGAGGAGGGTGTCGTGGCACAGATAGACGATCTTCTTGCCGCCCTCGCCGAGGAAGTGTATTACCACGTAGCGACCCTTGACAAAGGAGGCGGGATGGATGCGAGCCGGTTTTACGGTGGGCGCGGGGTTTGTTTGTGCTGTTGAGACGGCCAGGGGAGTCCCGCAGCCATGGCAGAATTTTGTACTCAGAGGATTCTCGCGGGCACAACTGGGGCAGGTGACAGCCTGAACGAGCGCCAGGCCACATTCCCCACAGAAGGTCGCGTCTTCAGGGTTCACGGCCCCACAGGAATGACATTCCATTGTTGTATCTACACCCTCTAAAACCTCAGGCTACGAAAAAGACAGGAACAGCACAATAATGCGAAAACGCGGGCGGATTGTCAAATAGGGTGTAGCGAGAGTGTCTAGCAACAGCTCGAGGCGTTTACTGAGATTCTCGAAGGAATCGGCGGCTCAGTCCTTCAATGGCTCGGATGCCAGTTACTAAACCGTCTCGTGTAGCGTACCTGCTAGTCAGAAACAAGTTTATCTATGCCCCACCCCAACCCTCCCCGTGGACAGGGAGGGAGCTTTCATTGTCCTGCGGCCCACAGGGAGAGCGTTTTCAGTGCCCCGTCCACGTGGGGACGTGACGCTGATTTATCCAAGCGAGCACCAGCTTCGATCTTTCAAACTATTTGTCCTAAAAATGGTAAAATACCACTAGGAAGCAATCCAATCCTATGATCTCTAGAGGTGAATATAATGAGGGCGCGCAAGTGGTACGGTAGAGATACCGAGTTATCGACACGAATGTTCGTAGTGTCTTTTCTTTTGACGGCGGTATATCTCGGCTTTTTGGCCTTCCTGTGGGCTTCAGGCGTGGACTTTTTCGCCATGCTGGTGATGGCTGGGATAATGCTGGGGGCCCAGTATTACTTTTCTGACAAAATGGTGCTTTGGTCCATGGGCGCAAAGGAGGTTAGTCCCTCTGAGTCGCCTCAGTTGCATACGATAGTAGATAGGCTGGCCGCCGCCGCCGACCTTCCCAAGCCAAAGGTCGCGATTGCCGATATGGATATTCCTAACGCTTTTGCTACCGGCCGCGATCCTAAGCACTCGGTTGTGTGCGTGACCACCGGAATATTACGGCGTCTCGATAGCAGCGAGCTCGAGGGCGTGCTGGCACACGAAATCTCTCACATAAAGAACCGCGATGTCATGGTGATTACAATCGCTACCTTCTTCTCCACTTTGGCTATGATGCTGATGCGCTGGCTGATGTATGCCGGTATGTTCGGCGGCTTCGGCGGTGGCGACAGAAGAGACAATAGTGGATCATATATTATGTTGGCCTACATAGTATCCATGCTGGTATGGTTTATCAGCTTCCTCCTGATACGCACGTTGTCCCGGTATCGAGAGCTCGCGGCGGATCGAGGCGCGGTGATCCTGACCGGCGCGCCTTCGCAGCTTGCCTCGGCCCTGCTGAAGATAAGCGATACCGTGCAGCGCATACCAAGCCGCGACCTGCGACAGGTAGAGGGGATGAGTGCCTTCTTCATCGTTCCGGCGATTAGCTCCGGTTCAATAGCCAACCTGTTTGCTACCCACCCGTCTATAGAGGAGCGCCTCCAACGACTTAACCAGATGCAAAGGGATATGGAGAGTTAGTGCGTCTCTTAGATATACTCTTTGGTCGCTCGAAGCCTGTCAAGTCCAGGCCTGACGGGCTTTTTGCTATTACAACTGCGGAAGTGACCATGTCCAGCCGCTTTGAGCTAACTTCGGCGGGCAAGGCCGGCGTCTGCTTTCGTCCCATTTCCTCCTCCTTTTTTGCCGAGGCGGAACGTGAGTTGAAGGAGATGCTGGACCTGGGCGCCAAGCATACCGAGAGCGCAGTAGAGGTAATTTCCGATAGTTACGGCTTTCAGTGGGTCGTAGTTACGGACAACGATTTCTCCGACCTGGTGAATACTATCTATACCGTTACTCTTGCTCTCCAGGACCACGGATTTCAGGACCAGCTTCTAGCCGCTGTGTTCAAGTTCAACGAAGCGGGAGGCAGGCCGGTCTACTGGATATATAACTACAAACGGGGCCAGTTCTATCCTTTTGTTCCCATCGGGAGTTCCCAGCAGCGGGACAACGCGGCAGAGCTAAGACTAAAAGGGGCAATACAGAACGAGCTTCCAATAGACTCAGACCTTGAGCGCTGGTATGCTCTTTGGGGCGTGCCGCTTTAGCGCAGCTGAAACCCAATAAGGGCAGGCCTGGTAAGACGAAATAGCAGCTCTCGGGCCAGTTCCTTCGCGCTTGAGGTGGAAGGCTAGGATGGCGGGTATGTTCCACACGGCACAAGGGCCTGGAAATAACCCGACGGACGAGGAGCGAGCGTAATACCCCCCTCTTTTATTCTCCCCCGCAATGGGGGCGACGATCATCCCGTGGAGATAGCGGTAGGAGCCATGACTATAGGGTTAGGCGGTTAAGAGTTGGAGAGGGGCAAATTGATCGCGAGTGAACGATGGCGCTTTTTTCTTATAACTTAGAACAACAGCTGAAGCATCACGCTCCCCTGGCCGCCCGCATGCGGCCCAGGTCCTTCGATGAATTTGTAGGGCAGGAGCATCTCGCTGGGGCAGGACGGGCCTTCCGGCGGGCGGTGGAGTCCGGGATGCCGCCCTCCATGGTGTTATGGGGACCTCCCGGTACCGGCAAGACTACCCTGGCTTTGATAATAGCCTCTACGGCAAGGGCCTATTTTTCCTCTTTAAGTGCTGTCTCTTCAGGCGTCGCCGATCTCCGTAAAGTGATAAAGGAGGCGAGGGACCGCCTGGGACAGAACGGCCAGCGCACCATCCTGTTTATCGACGAGATCCATCGATTTAATAAAGCGCAGCAGGACGTCGTGCTTCCATACGTGGAGGACGGCACCATAACCTTGATAGGCGCAACCACGGAGAACCCGTCCTTTGAGGTTGTCTCTCCTCTTTTATCCAGAAGCCGGGTGTACACCCTGCACCAGCTCGCGGGCGAGGAGATAGGGCTTATCATAGACCGCGCCCTTGAGGATGAGGAGCGCGGACTGGGAAGGCTAAGGATAGGGCTGATGGCGGCCGCCCGGGAGTTCTTGGTCAAATTCTCCAATGGTGACGCCAGGAACGCCCTGAACGCTTTGGAGTTGGCGGCTGCCTCTGTTGATACGGACCAGGGCGGCGTCAGGACGATAGAGACCAAGGATGTAGAAGACGCTGTGCAGCAACGCGCGATACTCTACGACAAGGCGGGCGACCAGCACTATGATACTATATCCGCTTATATAAAATGCCTGAGAGGCTCCGATCCGGACGGCGCGCTCTACTGGCTTGCCCGCATGTTGGAAGCCGGGGAAGACCCCCTATTTATTGTCAGAAGAATGGTCATTCTGGCCGCCGAAGATATAGGAATGGCGGACCCCCAGGCGCTGGGGGTAGCCGTGGCCGCTCAGCAAGCGGTGTATTTTGTGGGTCTGCCGGAAGGGGCGATTCCGATGGCGCAGGCCACCGTTTATCTGGCAACGGCACCGAAGAGCAACTCATCTTGGGCCGCTTACGGGCGCGCCCTGAATGACGTGCGCAATACCAGGACCGACCCGGTGCCACTGCATCTAAGAAACGCGGTTACCGGCCTGATGAGAGACATGGGCTACGGTGCCGGGTATAAATACGCGCATGACTATCCGGAGCACTATGCCCCTCAGCAGGGGCTGCCGGACTCCGTAAAAGACCATAAGTACTATGAGCCGACGTCGCAGGGGTACGAGACGCTGGTAAAAGAGATGCTGGAGAAGCTAAAAGAGGTACGCGATGGGAATAAGTAAGCTTGAGTAGAATAAGACCGCGGGTGGATACCTCTGGTATCAGAGACATTAGACTATTGATTTATCTCGCCGTGATAATGGCGCTATTCACATCGTTAGCCTGCGCGTCCTCTTCGGGCAAGAATAGCACGCCAGCTCTCACTAACTCTCCGGACATTGACTACTCGACGATCCCGCGAACTTCTGACGAGGATATCGTTAGAGTCGGTTCATGCCCGGTGGACCTGGCCTTTGACGGACGGTACATTTGGGTCGTTAATAAGATCCAGGGTGGCTCCCCTATACGCCGGATTGATCCTAACACTAAAGAGTATAAGGAGATGCCCGGATCGGGAAAATTCAACACCGCCCTGCTGATAGTTGATGGCGCTCTCTGGATAACCAGCGCCCTGGAGAACAAGATCTACCAGATAGACCCCAACACTTCAGACGTACTGTCAGAATATCAGGTTGGGACTTTCCCATATCAGCTCGCCACTGACGGTACGTACATCTGGGACTCTAACTTGCTGGAAGGTTCAGTAACCAAGATAGATATAAAGGCCAAACGGGTAGTCTCAACCATACGCGTCGGGACGGCTCCCCACGGGCTATTGTTCGACCAGGGGCTGCTCTGGGTCCGTAATACGGGAGACGGCACCCTTATGGCCATTGATCCGGAGACTGACAAGGTGGTCAAAGAGGTCAGCGTTCCTAATGGCAGCGGACTTCTCTACAAGGCTGGGAACCGTATCTGGGCCGCTAATTACCATCACAACACTCTTGCAGAGATAGACCCGGTAAAAGGGGAAGTAGTAGGCGCCTATCCGGTAGGAGATAAGCCCTGGAAGGCCGTCTCAGATGGAAAGCATCTGTGGGTAACCAACTCCGGTGATAATACCATCACCGAGATAGACCCTGGAACTGGCGCCACCATCCGGACAATAAACAGTAAGGGACCTGAGCCGTTAGCCATAATATATCTGAAAGAGCGCCTCTGGCTTGTTAACTCCGGAGACTCAGCTCTCTACTCCCTGGATGTCGATGCCCATAGCAGTCTGGCGACAATAGACCTAAAGGGGTTATAATAGGCCGTGTTCCAGCGCTGAGAACGCACACCGGGTACCCCCCCACGGTAGGGGCAGACCTGCGGAGCCTGCCTTGCCCCTTACACCACAGACGTATAATTGCCCGTTAGAAGGACTCAACGCATTGATCGAAAGCTCAAGCAGAGGTGAATCGCTGCTCACCAGGGACTTCATTATGATGTCCCTGGCGACGCTTACGGCTTTCGGTGGAATGTCCTTGCTGATACCGGTCATGCCTGTGTACGTTCTTGGTCTGGGCGGCAGCACTAGCGATATCGGACTCGTAATCTCTCTCTTCGCCGCCGTCTCCATCCTGTTCAGGCCCTTTACGGGACGGGCGTCCGACATGTACGGCAGCCGTAACACAGTCATCGTCGGCGCGGTGATCACTCTGGTGGCGTCATCCCTATACATCTGGCCCGTGGGTATCCCGGTGCTGCTGCTGATAAGGGTGCTCCATGGTATAGGTATATCGATCCTGAGCACCGGGGCATTCGCCTACATGGCGGAGATAGCGCCCGCCGATCGCCGCGGCGAGGCGATCGGCCTGTTTGGAATGACATTGAGCCTCTCCTTCGCGGTCGGTCCACTCCTTGGCTCCATCATTCACTCCAACTTCGGATTTGTCGCTCTTTTTTCGGTCCTGACAGCCGGGGCGCTGATCAGCGGCGTCCTGTCCTACTTTGTACGTCCTTCGGCCAAGGATGACTCGACAGCGCTGGCATCCTTCAGTTTTGGCGCGCTAATTAATAGAGATGCACTGTTGCCGGGCGTTCTGCTTTTCTGCATGGCCAGCTCGTTCGCCCCGATAGCTACCCTTCTGCCTCTTTTCTCTCAGGAGCGCGAGCTGGCTGATCCTGGGGTTTTCTTTTTTGTCCAGGCAACCAGCATATTTATCTCCCGCGGCTTTGCCGGCCGTTTGTCCGACAACTACGGGCGGATAGCGGTGATCATGCCTTCTCTGCTCATAGTGGCCGCGGGGGTAACAGTATTGGGACTCTCCTCCTCAGCCTGGATGTTCCTGCTGGCGGCGGCTATTCACGGGACCGGTGTGGGCGCTCTGCAGCCGACGGCGATAGCTATGGCTATCGACCGCACGGACCGGAAGTCGGTAGGGTCGGCGATGGCTACGGTGAATATATTTCTGGACTTCGGCTTCGCGGTTGGCGCGTATATGGTAGGCACTCTCGCTGCATACACCAGCATATCGAACCTGTACCTTGGTGAAGGTGTTGTTGTGATAACTGGAATGGTCCTATTTACCGTCTGGATGAAAAGAGAGAAGCGCCCCAAGCCTGAGCCAATTCCAGCCGCGTCCGTCTAGACTACCGGAGGCCGGCCAGCTCCGTACCGAGAGATCGAGTATCTTCGATGAACGAGCGGACCAAGGGCCGGGAGGCTGCGGAGCCGAGTATCCTGGCCTGCAGCGGCGGCCTCGTCCCTGCCGCCTCTTCGGAGTAGCCCGCCCTTGTCAAAGCCTGGCAGATCTCCTCAGTGTGCTCCGAGTTTCTCGTCTCGACTGTCAGCTCCACCTGCACTGTACCCATAGGAAGAGGCAGTCCGGTGCGGTGGTGTTCCACGTACATGATGTTTCCTTTAGAGTCCGCGACAAGGTCCAGCAGTCTGGACAATCTGCCGGGGCGGTCTTGCATATTAACCCTCAGCACCAGGTACCTGCCGCTGGTGGTCAGTCCGTGCTCAACGATCTTATCGAGGAGAGAGACGTCGATGTTGACGCCGCTAAGGATAGACACTACCTTCGACCCCTGGCATGGCACTTTCCCTGAAAGCAACGCGGCCACGCCTACCGCTCCTGCGCCCTCCACCACCAGCTTGCAGCACTCCAATAGCAGCACCATCGCCTGGCTTATCTCCTCATCGTCCACCTGTACCATGTCGTCCACAAGCTCCAGCATCATTGGAAGCGTTAGCTCTCCAGGCTTGCCGACTGCGATTCCGTCTGCTATCGTATCCCCCGGCCTCACGGTCTCCATTGTCTTGGACCGGTAAGATATGGCGGCTGCCGGAGCTGATGAGGACTGGACGCCCACAATCTTGACGTGGGGCAGTAGGCCCTTTATTGCCAGGGCTATGCCTGATATCAGTCCGCCGCCGCCCACCGGCACCACCACCATTTCCATATCGGGCGCTTCCTTCACCAGCTCAAGGCCTATCGTACCCTGCCCGGCTATGATAAGCTCATCATCGAACGCGGGTATCAGCGTCAAGCTGCGTTCTTCCCGCAGCTGCCTGGCATGTGCAGCGGCCTCGTCGAAGTCCCTCCCGTGGAGGATGACGTCAGCGCCGTAGCCTCTCGTCGCCGCTACCTTGGCCAGCGACGCGCCTTCGGGCATCACGATAGTCGCGGGGATCCCTAGATTTAAGGCGGCTATTGCTACTCCCTGAGCGTGGTTCCCCGCGCTGGCTGCCACCACACCATGTGTCCTCTGCTCCGACGTTAGCGAAGAGAGCTTGTTTATAGCGCCGCGCACCTTAAAGGAGCCCGTGCGCTGCAGATTCTCTGCCTTCAAGAAAAGCTCGCAGCCTGCCATCTTGCTTAGAGATGCGGAGGTCAGCACCGGGGTATGGTTGATATGGCCTTCCACTACCCTCTGAGCCTGCATGATCTGCTCCAGAGTGACCATATCGGTCCTATCCCTGCCCCAACACCGTCTTGACGGCCACAACTGCCCTGAGCACGTCTGAGCGGCTTATCCCGTAGTGGGTTACCATACGGATGAGATCGCCTCCGTAGTGGGATACCTTTATTCCCTCTTTAGCAAGGAGAGCAAGGAACTCCTGCGGCGGCAGCTTTTCGATGTGAAAGATCACGATATTGGTCTGTATGTTATCCGCCTCAATTGACAGGCCGTTTATGTTCGACAGCTCGCCGGCCAGGACTCTTGCGTTTTCGTGGTCCTCGGCCAGGCGGTCCACCATGGTGTCCAGGGCTACCAGACCGGCCGCTGCGATGATCCCTGCCTGCCTCATGCC
>SHYC01000096.1 GCA_009693005.1 Dehalococcoidia bacterium
CAGCCATAGACGCATATTCCATAACGGACCAACCAGTTAAACGGTTGATCAAAGCGCCTCCAGGCAGTCCGATACTTTTTCTAGGCCGATTAATGCGGTATAAGAAGTCCGAGCAATTCTCAGGATCGAGCTTAACCGCAGGCAAATAATTAGATAGTCCCTGATAACCCTCAGCCCTCGAATTGATTGTGGCCAGAAGAACCACTCCTAGCGCCACTCGTGTGGCTGGAGGTGCGAAGTCAATAAACCATTTCAGCACAAGCGGTAGGAAGGTATTAGTTATATTCGGCAACGAACCTATTGTTGTAATCTCATGTACTGGAGGCTCTGCGTTCATGGCGCCCGATAGAATCCAATCGATTCTCTCAGGTCTTACAGCCAAAACTAACGCCGAGTTCGGGAGTTCCGTGCTAGGACATGGGCCAGAGTACTGATATACTCCTTCTCGAGGACGTGATGATTGCTCCTCTGGTTCGTACCCGGTAACTCCTGTCCACCACCCTGTCGGCTGTTCCTTTAGAATGGTAGAAGGAAAAGCCGTTAATCTTATGCTTAAGACATTCCACTCAAGAGCGACATCAGGCATTGCATTATTCAAACCTTATACAATCTCGCACAGTAATTGTAATCTTTTCTTATACTACCGACAATGTCATAGTGTCTACCGTTGTCAGATTTCTTAGAACGTGTTGTAGTCTGTTCTAATCCATTACCAGCCGCGCTGTGGTGTGATTCGGATGACTTTCCTATAACACTCTTACCTAATATCCCCCAAAGCCGGCGTTCTTAGGCCAGGCTATTTGATCCTCAATGTTTTTCAATGCGCTTGTTATTTCCGTCTCCTTAGACCTATATTCTCACGTCACCCCTACGATGCAACAGCAAGCAGCACAGGCTATGGACGCAATTCTAGCAAGATAATTGTTTAGGGTGCTGTCAGCGTTGCTGTCAATTTCCGCCATAATCCGAATAATAAAGGCCGGGCACACAGTATGTTGTGCTTGGCCTTATGTTTTATACTGTATATTGGCGCGCCTGGAGGGATTCGAACCCCCGACACCTGGTTCCGAAGACCAGTGCTCTATCCGCTGAGCTACAGGCGCGCGCCTATGTTATCCTCTCATACAACTATACTCTTAGTCAGTCTATTAGTTCAGCTAGCCGGCTCTTATTAGATATTTTGGCCTTATACATCTCCTGGTCTGCTGAAGCCAGCAGGGCCTCTTGCGTATGGCCGTCATCAGGATAGACTGCTGCTCCTACTGAAATAGTAGCTGTGCTCCAGGGCGGGCCGTCATTAATTCCAAAATCGTCCGCCAGTGGCGTCATGAAGCGCGGCCAAATATTTTGAAGCTCATCTTTGCCGACGCCGGGCATTAGTATTGCGAACTCATCCCCGCCTACTCGAGCCACCACATCGTACGGTCTCGCCCTACTCTTTAGGGAATTTGCAATCGATTTTAGCAGGCGGTCACCCGCCGCATGGCCATGGCGGTCGTTGATCTCCTTCAGCCCGTCCGCATCGGCCATGATGAGTGCCATGGCCGAACCGCTGCGACGCGATCGCGACATCTCCTGATCAAGTCTATCAAGAAAATAACGGCGGTTCCAGAGATCTGTTAGATCGTCTTTTAACGCTAAATCATGTATGGTGTCGTCGACATATTGCAAGTCTCTTCTTAGCATCAGGACAAGCACAACAAATAGAAGGACTCGAATACCCACTGCAGAAAATTGCACGGCCTTATCAGCAGAAGCCCCAAATCCAACTATGTGATCCGCAATAATATATGCTGCTTGACCGACCACAAATATTGCTATCACGGCCAGTAGTATGTAATACCGGCGTCTGGCTCTTGAGACGAACGAGTATCGCTCCTCCGGCATCCAGTCTCCCTTCTCAGAGGTAGAATGACTGCTTATCAGCCATCCATATCCAGGCGACAATTACAAATAGCTGCGATGCTAGCAGTAGAAGGTCGTAGGATAGGGCGCAAGTATTGCCCTGTATAGCTCTCCTCTTTCTGAGCCACTTCCTCGGGCGTGCCGGTGGCGATAATCAGTCCCCCGGCGTCTCCGCCTGCAGGTCCAAGGTCTATTATATAATCTGCGTTTTTGATCATGTCCAGATGGTGCTCAATGAGTATTACCGTGTTCCCGGCATCTACAAGGCGCTGGATGACGGTGAGCAGCGCCGCTACGTCCTCGAACGAGAGCCCGGTTGTCGGCTCATCTAATATGTACATGGTCCTGCCCGTGGCGCGCTTGGAAAGCTCAGTAGAAAGCTTTACTCTCTGGGCTTCTCCGCCACTTAAAGTGGTAGCCGGCTGCCCCAGGCGCATATATCCCAGGCCAACAGCGTTCAGCGTGGACATCTTAGACCGTATGGATGGGAAATTGTCGAAGAACTCCGCCGCTTCCTCCACCGTCATGTCCAATACTTCAGCGATGTTCTTGTCCTTGAAACGGACCTCCAACGCCTCTCGGTTATAGCGCTTCCCTTTGCAGATCTCACATGGCACAGAGATGTCCGGCAGGAACTGCATCTCGATAAGCATATAGCCTTCACCTTTGCATGCCTCGCAGCGGCCGCCCTTAACATTGAAAGAGAAACGGCCCGGACCATATCCACGCATTCTAGCCTCGGGTACACTGGCGAAAAGATCGCGAATGGGTGTAAAAGCTCCGGTATACGTAGCAGGATTGCTGCGGGGAGTACGTCCGATGGGCGACTGGTCTATGTTTATTACTTTGTCTATGTGACCGGTACCAAGGACATCATCGCACTCCCCCGGCTTCTCCCTAGCCCGGTACAACGATTGGGCCAGCTTCTTGTACAGAACCTCGTATACGAGGGTGCTCTTGCCGCTGCCCGAGACTCCCGTCACACAGACGAGCATGCCGAGGGGAATTGTAACGTCAATATTCTTAAGATTGTGTTCTCTTGCACCCTTGATAATAATACTCTTGCCGTTCCCTTCACGCCGGCACTGCGGTGTAGGCACGTGCTTGCTGCCACTCAGATACTGGCCGGTCAGAGACTCAGGGCAAGCCATTATTTCATCTATGGTACCGGACGCTACGACGTTTCCCCCCCTCTCCCCGGCGCCGGGCCCCATGTCGACAATCCAATCGGCGGCCCGCATCATGGCCTCATCATGCTCTACGATGAGCACTGTGTTGCCCAGGTCACGCAAGTTCTTCAGAGTATGTATCAGCCGGCCGTTGTCTACCGGATGCAGCCCGATGGACGGCTCGTCGCACACGTACAGCACACCCATAAGGCTGCTGCCGATCTGAGTGGCGAGCCGAATCCGCTGCGCCTCTCCACCGCTTAGGGACGCAGAGGCGCGGTCTAACGTAAGGTAATTCAGGCCAACGTCCATCAAGAAGTGCAGCCTGGAGTCGATCTCCTTCAGCACCTGGTTGGCTATTGCCTTCTCTCTTTCTGACAGAGGCGAAGCGGCATCCTGTAGATGTTCGGTCCATTCTACCGCCCCGGCTATGGACATGGCCGTGACCTGCGTCACATTCAGACTATCAATAGTGACAGCCAGGATCTCTGGCCGCAGCCTCTTACCATGACAAACCGGACATGGCTTGGGGGACATATAGCGCTCTATCTCCGCGCGGCTATAATCCGACTCGGTCTCCTTATACCGGCGCTCGAGGTTGGGAACAACTCCCTCGAAAGTTGTGCTGAATTCATGCGTACGGCCGCCGGAATGGACGTGCTCAACCGGTATGCGCTCTCCCTTATTACCATAAAGCAGGATCTCGAGATCTTTCTGCTGCAGGTCCCTTATAGGGGATCGAGTGGAGAAGCCGTATTTTTGAGCCGCCGCTTCTATTAAAGACGAAGCCCATACCGCCATTGTGCCGCTGCGCGCCCATGGCATGATCGCGCCCTCACGCAGAGAGAGGTCCCTGTTTGGCATGACCATGTCTGGGTCTACCTCCATCTGATGACCCAGGCCGGTGCAGCGGGGACACGCGCCGTGAGGGCTGTTGAAGCTGAAGTTTCTCGGAGCCAGCTCAGGTATGCTTATCCCGCAATGGGGACAGGAGAGATGCTCGGAATAAAGAATCTCCTCACCGTCTGCGACGGAGATCTGCACTATCCCGCTGCCGAGCTTTAGGGCCGTCTCCACAGAGTCAGAGATCCTGGACCTGTCGATATCAGGAGTCGCCTCCAAGCCGTTGCCTTCGGGAGGATGGCCTATCACCAGACGGTCAACTACCGCCTCTATTGTATGGATCTTGTACCGCTGCAGGTCAAAGCTCTCCGAGAGGTCTCTGACCTCACCGTCCACTCTTACCCGCACATACCCGGCGCGCCTCAGGTCTTCAAAAACAGTATTGTGCTCTCCCTTCCTGGCGTTGATCACAGGAGCGAGGACCATAAGTCGAGTGTAAGCCGGCAAGTTTGCTATGGACTCTACAATCTGTGGCACCGTCTGGCGAGATACCTCTCGGCCGCAGTTATGACAGTGAGGATGTCCGATTCGGGCAAACATTAGTCGCAGATAGTCATATATCTCGGTTACGGTTCCTACAGTGGAGCGCGGGTTCTTGCTGGCGCCCTTCTGGTCGATGGATATGGCGGGGCTGAGGCCCTCTATGTAGTCTACGTCGGGCTTCTCCATTTGGCCCAGGAACTGCCGCGCGTAGGCCGAAAGCGACTCTACGTATCTTCTCTGCCCTTCAGCGTATATCGTGTCAAAAGCCAGAGAGCTCTTACCCGATCCCGAGACCCCGGTAATAACCACGAGCTTATCTCTGGGTATGACCACATCTATGTTCTTGAGATTATGCTCTCTGGCTCCACGGACGTATATTGCATCTAAAGGCATAAGTATTTGTGAGCCTTTCAAACCTGATAGTAGAAGCTAGAGAATCATGTCGGGTCTGCCGCCCCTGGTAATCCCATATACTTGAAAGTCTAGCATAGGGAAGTAAGCAGGTACAAGCTTAGGCGCCGCCGCTAACTAATGTTGCGAACCTGGCAGCGACACATTCCAGACAAGGGAGCTCGGCGTTTTGGGGGTGCGGCAGAAAGCGGTGAATTAAGAAATCGCCGACACGTACGTCATGTTTGTTCCCCTTCCTGTCTGAGCAGTGTCAGGAACTCGCCCGCAGAGAGAATCTGGATACCACGATGTTCTTCCAGAGCTAACAGATGAGCGTCAGCACTGACTATATAGTCAGCCCCTCCAGCCAACGCGCACTCCAAGAACTTATCGTCATCAGGGTCATCGGAAATTATGTGAAGTGTCTCTGTAGGCTGTACCACAATGGCAAACTGTTTTAAGTTTGCGATAATTTCAGCCACCTGTCCTGGGTTAAGATGGTGGCGTGATGCCACGTCCCTATAATTGAGGGCTTGCTGGTACTCTGCCAGAATCGGGTCAGATACCACCAGCTCAAACTGCTGATTGTGCCACGCGTCAATAACGTGGGATCTTAACCCAGCCGGAGAAAGACTTGCACTGACGATAATATTGGTATCCAGTACCAATTTCATCTTTTGGGAGCTTGGCGCACAGCCTGGATAGCCTCTTCGGCCAAGCGGTCTGCCTCTACTTCTGGCAAATCTGCTTCCTTGGCGGCCGCTCTAATCTTGGCAAAAAAGGCGTTGCGGGACTGCTTCCACTGCTCGTAGACCTCAATGGGGACCACTGCTGCTACAGCCTCACCATTGCGCTCCACTACAAACCTTTCACCCTGCAACACCTGCTGTAAAATCTTGCCAAAAGTGCGTCGGGCCTCAAAGGCAGCTATCATTTTCTCCATCAGTCCTGTACTTCCTTGCCTGGATTCGGTTGGTGCAGTTTACATATATAGCGCTATTATCTCAATTGTCAAGGCGGTTGGCAAGGATGCCCATATAGCCGCTTATCTGCTAAAAGATTGACCTCAGCATATCTTCGATGGTGCTGAGGTCAAAAGAGATTTTTTGCTGATTCCGGCTAGTGAGTAGGCGCTGCAACCTCTTTGGTCCGGCTCATGCCTACTCTTCGGGCTATGATCACCTTATCGATCTCATACGAGCCGGCACCGTGGGTCCCCATACAGGCGCCACGCTGTGCCGCCTCCAACCGTCCCCCCAACTGCCCCAGGTCCTTATCGTCGATGAGTGTGTGCGGCCCGAATAGGTCCAGGAGATCGTCTGCCATTCTGATGCGGTTTTCCCGGCTGTACCAGGTGGCCTGAGCGCCATGGTAGCTCTGTGGTTGGTGCGAGCGGAACATCCAGAAGTTGCGCTGGCTGAGAAGAGTGTTCACCTTGGAGCGAATAAGGATGTTAACCACATGCTCACGAGCTGTATCGCCCGTGGCCATCGCGTGGACGCTGCCGCTTTGATAGGCCTTGAGCAGGTTTTGGGAGACGTTCTCCCTTCCCACGATGCTGCCGGCAGCGCCGTGCTCCAGCTCCAGAGCGGTCTGGGCAACCTGCCAGCCCTGCGTCTCACCTCCGACCAGATATTCTTTGGGAACTCGGACGTTGTCAAAAAATACGAAATGCTGTGACCCGCGATTGATGAGGTCTTGGAACTGCATGGTTATGCCGGGCAAGTTTCCGGGCATGAAAAAGTGTCCAAGGTTAGCATGGCGAGGAGCGTCAGGATCAGTCACGGCCAGCATCCACATATAATCGGGATCAAAGTCACCGCTGATGTAGCACTTAATACCGTTTACCACATAGTCATCGCCGTCCCTTGTCGCCGTAGTCTTGACGGATGCCAGGTCCACTCCGGAATCAGGCTCGGTCCAGACATTCCAAAAATCTATATCGCCCAGCAGCAAAGGTTTGAGCAGCCTTTCCTTCTGTTCCGCGGTGCCCCACACATAGAGACCTGCAACAGCGGTCTGGCGCATCTGCAGCTCTACATACTTGCCCAGCTCCTCTTTAATAACGAGGTCCTGGTCGACGTTAAGGCCGCCGCCCCCGTGTTCCTTGGGCATCGTGGCGAAGAGCCATCCCTTGTGCCCCAGCTTTCTCCGAAATTCCTTCTTCCACTCCCACTGCGCTCGGGTCATCTCCCGCTCGCTTCCGGACAGCGGACCCAGCTCAGCAGGCATTTTCCCGTTGATGTCCAGCCATTCCCGTACCTCTTTACGGAAGGCTTCCTGTTCTGTGGTGTATTGCGTCTCAAATTCCATTCTCTCTCCTCATCGCCGGATATGTCCATCTACACAAACCAATGCATTCGATTGCGATTCGAGGAAATTCTTGTATTATAGCCTGGTAAAGTCAATAAAAAGCGGGTTTTAGCGTTGGAACTCTCCGTCTGCCGGCCCCGGAAAGGAAATCCGGCTTACCATTACGAACACAGCTATTTTTCGAGTCAACGCATTTGACATCCCCTCTAAACCGAATTATCCCGCTGTTAGCCGGATCGAACAGGTCCATACTCTTGGACTACTTGAAGTGTGGGTATTATGACCAGCGAGCGTATCCAGCGGAAGATCGATTCGCTTTTGGATGATGCGGAACAGGCCATCAATAATTCGGACTGGGCGCTGGTTCTAGACCGCGCCAAGCAGGTCCTGACGATGGACCCAGATAACGGTGATGGACTGTTCTATCTTGCTGCTGCGGAACGGGGAGTGGCGGCAGTCTCCGGAGGCGCCTCGCCTGGGCGGGAGCCAAGTCTGTCGGCGACCGACGGCGCTGCAACAGCGGACGTGTCCGCAAAACGCACTCTCCCCACCTCCTTCGTCAATGGCCGCTACGTGGTAAAGCGTTTCCTGGGAGAGGGCGGCAAGAAGATAGTCTACGAGACTAACGATAACATACTGGACCGCGATGTCGCCTATGCCGAAATAAAGACCGAAGGTCTGGACGACGTCGGCCGGCAGCGCATCAAGCGTGA
>SHYC01000097.1 GCA_009693005.1 Dehalococcoidia bacterium
CCTCCTGGCCGGCGAACGGGCGCTGGCCGCTCACGCCTTCGAGGACGCAGCCGCCCATTTGCAGCGTGCCCTGGAGGCGAAGGATGCAGCGGCTCCCGCTCATGGTGAGCTTGTCGAACCACGGGTGGCAATAGACGCTCAGACGGCAGCGATCCTCTCCGGTCTTTCCAAAGCGCAGGCGTCTCTGGGAATCCTCCGTGAGGCGATGGCCAACATGACGCGCGCCTTCGACTACTACGAAAGCGAGGGCGAGCCGGAGCTGGCCGTGGAGCTGGCGTCCTACCCAGTAGTTGCTCTGATGGGACGTCTGCCCGAGCGTGGCGAGCTGGTGCGCCGCGCCCTTGCGCTTGCGCCGCCTGACTCCCTGGCGGCGGGCAGGCTGCTGTCGGAGCAGGTGCGGCCTCTGGCCTTTGAGGAGGGAAAGTACGAAGAGGCGTTGGAGGCCTCCCGACAGGCCATTGCCATCGCCCAGCGTCACGGTAACCCTGCGCTGGAGGCGCGGACTCTGGCCGTGACGGCGAGCATCCAAGGGGAAAATAGAGACTGGAGCCCCGCCAAGGAGACCGGCTTACAGGCCATCGCCCTGGCCCAGCGGGTGGACGACCCCTGGTCCGAGGCCCTGGCCCGCTTTTGGACTACTTCCGCCTTCCTCGCTCTTGGCGACGCCGTAGAGGCCCGCCGAATCGCCGAGCCAGCCGTGGCCGCGGCGGAGCGAGTGCAGGACCGCTGGCTGCTCTCCCTGGCCTTCTACGCGAACAGTGCCGTCTTCCGCTCCCAGGGAGAATGGCAGGCAGCCCGCGAGTTCATTGAACGCCGCAGTTCGCTCATCCAGGACGGGGCCGCTGTGTCCCCACTGGTGCGTTTGGAATACGAGACCGGTGACTTCTCCCAGGGCGGGATCTACCTGGAGCGGCTCCTCGCTTTAGCCTCGACCGCCGGGGCGACCCTGGTGGAGGTGGGTCGTGCTGGTGACGTACTTGCGCAGGCTGGTTACATTACCGGCGATACTTCCAGACTGGACCTGGCCGAGTCCCTGTGTCGTGCCGCGTTAGAGTGGCATGTACGTTCCATCGTTCTTGGTGCTCGACGGTCGCTCGCACTCATCGCCGTACTCCGGAGGGACGTGGAAGCCGCTCAAGAGCAATATGAGGCCCTGCGTTCGGAGCAGGCCTCAGAGGTTGGTGGCGTCATTACCCAGCGCATCTTGGGACTTCTCTGCAACGCCATGGGCCGGCTGGACGAGGGAGCGGCCCACTTTGAGGACGCCCTGACATTCTGCCGCAACGGCGGGTTCCGGCCGGAACTGGCCTGGACCTGCTGCGACTACGCCGACCTCCTGCGCTCGAGGGATAACCCGGGCGATCAAGAGAAAGCCGCCATCCTGTTGGAAGAGTCGCTGCACATCTCTACGGAGCTGGGCATGCGCCCCCTCATGGAGCGCGTGCTCTCCAGGCGGGAGTTCTTGAAGGCATAAGGAATTATACACTGCACGGGTAATTTGAAAGTAACGGTCTTGCAGGCCAATGGCAGTTGCGCGAGGCTCTCGAAGAGGCCCGGCCCGCTCCTTTCGAGAACCTCGGTTACGCCTTCCTGTTTTCGTCAGCCGCGGCGGGCGGTTAAGTCACGGGTAGTAGCGCAGCGATAGGGGATCAAAGGAATACCGGTAGGGACGACAGTCCCTTCCCCCCTTGCGGGGGAAGGTTAGGATGGGGGGTACCAGGCAAACGCAAAGCCGTGGTGAATGCGATCGCTTCGGAAGTTCGCGCCGGCACCCCCCTCTTGTATTCTCCCTGTATCCGGTCCATACATACTGCCAGGGAGGGATACCCAAAACCCCGTTTAGGAGGTTGGGGATGCTACGCTTTGGCAAAGGGACCCTAATCGTTACGGGATGGAGAGGGCTGTTTCTATTCACCTGCCATGAAGTCTATAATATCCACTAGCGCTGTATTCTATAGGAGGACGCAATGACCATTACCAGAGTTCATCACGTTGGTCTGGTGACCGGAGACCTTGAGCATGCCAGGCATGTCCTTGTTGACGGCTTCGGGCTCGCCGTCGACGAGCACCACACCCCCCTGCCCCAGGGGCGGCCTGGGTACGATGGGACCACCATTCTGGCGTTCCCAATTGGAGAGATGTACTACGAAGCAGCAAAGCCCAACGATACCCAGAGCGAGCCCGCGCAGTACCTTGCCTCCACCAACGGAAGGGGCGGAATGTACTACATCTCTCTCGCCAGCTCCGACATCGCAGGCGATATTAAAGGGATACTCAGCCGCGGCGGCAAACTGAAAGGCGACTGGGACGGCCGGAGCGCGGTCCACCTCGATCCCAACACCTCGCTGGGACTGAGAATCCAGATAACGCCGGAAGACGGGTACTTTGTGCACCCCTTCTTCAAGGGCAACGGTGCCTGCGCGGGCATGGGTCATATCGGCATCGCCGCAAGGCACCCGGAGGAGTCCCGCCGCTTCTGGGGCGGCATCCTGGGGCTGCGAGAGGACAACGTAGTCAGGAGCGGCGGCGGGGACTGGGAGACGAGGCGTGAACAAGACGAGAACGATCCCAACCGGCGTCGCGGCGCCGCCAGCGACCCCGTATACATAGTGGAATACCCGATAGGCGGCACCGTCATCGAGATCAGCCACCCGACAACGTCCGACAGCGGGACGGCCAAGCTGGTCGCCTCCCGAGCAGCGCTGGGGGCAGTCTACCATCACACCGCCCCCTTCGCGCCGGATGTGCACCGCTTCGTCGACCAGGCAGTGGCGGCAGGGCTACAGCAGATTGGCAGCATCCCGCCCAAAGAGGTGTCTACTCGGGCGACAGCGTGGTTCCACCCCAGCACCTGCCTGGGGATGCTGCTGGAGCCGTGGAACCGCCCGCCGGGAGGCGAACACTATCACGCATAGGGATAGACCTGTGGACTGCTAACCTGCTGGAGCGCCGATCATAATCGGGAGTTTCCGAAAGCATACGGAGTTTTCGCTGCTCTGCCAACTCGACAATGGCAGAGTTACAGGCGATTGGGCGTTGTCTGACGTTTTCTCTGGCAACGCCCGCTTTTGGTTCGAGAACCCGCCACAGGTTTCGAGAACCTCCCCGCGCATGGGGTCCGCTCCGCAGACACGGAACGTTAATTGTTCAGACTCGCGAAGGCGACCTCGCCCTGCCCCGCGACCATCGCCCCCTTTCCGCCTCTTCCTGGCCTGGGAAGGGGGAGGAGATAAGTTTTCCGAGGGGACACCCCTCGGACTACATGGCAAACGGGCTGACGCCGTTCCGCACTTCCCGAGGCCACGACGCCCTTGCGCAGATTTGCCCTCAAGAGTGCACAGTTACATCAATCCTACTGCGAAACTTAATGCACTGCTTCCCAAGTCATAAGCATTAGCCCTATATATCATGCTGCACTTGGTAGGTGATTTGATCTGAAAATAGCTGTATCCGCTCGTCGGAGCTTGCCTGGCCTGCAGGGGCGCAACCCCTTGTGCCCCCGCGAACGGTCGGACCATTCGCAGACCGCCCTTTCCCCTTCGGCTAGGCTCAGGAGCGAGCGGTTTTAGGTACTTCAACGTGCTCCGCCAAGTCGCGAGTACGCACGATCGTTCATGATATTGGAACAAGTGTCACCTCAGTTTTCCCCTCTCTCTCACCGCCATCATCGCCAATACTATGAGAACGCCCAAAACAACAACCCCTATACCGATTAAACTGTACAGCTTTAGCAGCCTGGATGATAGCAGCAGCGCGGTCGCGCCCAGCAAGGCAGAGAGCAGGTAGATTATCAGCACTATCTGTCTCGGTGACACGCCCATATCGAGAAGGCGATAGTGAAGGTGCCGTCTGTCCCCTACAAATGGTGAGCCGCCTGAGACGATCCTGCTGACTATTATCCAGCCGGCGTCTATGAGGGGCACTGCCAGCACCAGCAGTGTAGTTGCCGCTTTTGTTCCTCCCAGTATGGACAGGGTCCCAATGGCGTAACCGAGGACTGCCGATCCTGTGGTTCCCATCGTGATCTTGGATGGATAGAAGTTGTGCGGGAGAAATCCGGCTGTGGCGCCGGCCAGCGCGAGCGGCAAGACCGCTATAGTATACTGCCCCAACTGCAGACTGTGGACAGCCAGCACAGTAGCCGCCACCGCGGTTACTCCGGCGGCCAGGCCATCGATACCGTCTATGAAGTTTATGGTATTGATAACTCCAACTATCCAGACAACCGTCAGTCCTATCGCGACCGGAGGTGGGAAATATATCAGGCTGTCCTGTAGGCTGGTGCCGAAGGGGTTATTTATCCGATCGATTACGACTCCTGACGCCACGGCGATAGAAGCGGCAAATAACTGGACCAACAACTGCGTTACGGCCCCAAGTTCACGTTTGTCGTCCCAGGCGCCCATGACCGCCATGACCGTCGTACCCAGAAGCACCGCTAACAACTTGACAGACTCCTCGTTCGTGCGGCCCTCGATAATAAAGGAGGTGACGAGGATTGTTGCGACCATGGCGAAGTAAATAGCAGCGCCAACGAGCCTGACCTTGGGATCACCCAAACGCCGGGGGTTAGGCCGGTCTACAAACCCACGAGCCTTCGCCACAGATAGGACCAGCGGAGTCAGCAGATATGACAGAATAGTCGATAGCGCAAAGGAGAGTAGGTGTACCAGTTTTCTCACTCCGTAAAAGGCAAAGCCCCAAACATATTATGCTTGGGGCCATATCATATGGCAAATACACCCAGGGTCCTATGAGCTAAGCTATGTTTGTTGAGCCGTACTTATCCCCGGCTACCCTGTTTCTTTTCAAAGTCATCCAGGTCCAGGCTGTTGATGAATTCTCTGAAGGCGGACATCCTGCGCAACTCTTCTTCATCCACCTGCTTATTCGCCTCATCTCCAATGACGCCGTCCACACCTTTACCTTCCCCTTTGCCCAGGCCGTCCAGACTTATTCCTGCCTTCTCAAGCACCATCTCCTCGGCATAAATGGGCACGCTGACTCTTACAGCCAGAGCTAGAGCATCGCTGGGGCGGGAATCAACTTCGATTGTCTTCCCCTCCAGCTCAATTAAAATCTTCGCGTAGAAGGTATCGTTGCTCAGATCACTCACGACAATGTAACGCACCACACCACCAAGCTGATTTATCATCGAGCGCAGGAGATCGTGGGTTAGCGGCCGAACAACCGGGACTTCCTGCAGCTGGACTGCGATGGCCTCAGCCTCAGCAGGACCAATCCAGATAGGCAAATACCTGTCTGCGGTCTTCTCCTTCAAGATGACTACCCTCTGATAATTCATCAGGCTCACCCGGACGCTTTCTATTGTCATCTCAATCATTTTTTTGTCTCCCACGACACAGCTTCGCCAACTGTACCACAATTTTAGTATCTAGGTCTTTTGCTTGTCAAACAGTTCACGTGCGAGTAACTGTTCAGACTCGCGGAGGCCACCTCGCCTTGCCCCGCGACCATCGCCCCCTTTCCTCCCTCTTCCTGGCCTGGGAAGGGGGAAGAGATAAGTTTTCCGAGGGGACACCCCTCGGACTCCCTGGCAAACGGGATGCCGCCCTTCTTCACTTCCCGCGGGCACGGGGCCATTGTGCGGATTTGCCCTAAAGCGCGAACAGTTCACGTACGAGAGTGTTTAGCAACAACTCGAGGCGCTGCCTTCGAGAGCCTCGGCAAACAACGGCTCAGTCCTACAGTGGCTCGGATGCCGGTTACTAAACAGTCTCTCACGTGCTGTGCCCTAAGTCTCATCCAACCGGAGGCGCCAAAAGTTGCGATCGCAATAATCGGCGTGTATGATAATTAGTAGGTAAGCTTATATGGTTCTGCTGAGTGCGACCAGGCTAACGGTCTCACTCGCACTACAAAATAGAGGTGCAACTATGCCAGTTCCTGGTGTGCCGGAGTTACTGATTATATTCGTGATCGTTATGCTGGTTTTTGGCGTCGGAAGGCTTCCGGAAATCGGCGGAGCGTTGGGCAAGGGTATACGCGACTTCCGCAAAGGGGTGATCGAGCCGGATGAAGACCGCAAGTCAAAGCCGGAGAGGCAAGAACCTAGCTAGTAGGCGATCCGGCTGGGCTTCAGCAACCCCTGCCTCAAGTAAGCCGCCTTCTTGGTACCCGTTTCTTCATCAATAAAGGGTGTCGAGCGCGGCTTTTGTCTTGCTACTGCCGTGGCCTGCCGGTGTCACATGCTCTTAATACGTGTAATCTTCGGCCCTCACTAAGTTGAGGCCTCCCCTTGGGTTATCTCGACAAAGACTCGTGGTTGATGATACCCTAGACCTGCCCTGAGCATAATCGAAGGGCCTCTTTCTCATATTCTAGAACGGAGGGAATACGTCTTGAAAGCACGGATTGACGACCTTGAACTTGAGTATATAGACAAAGGAGCCGGCCTGCCGGTAGTCTTCATCCACGGTTTCCCGTATAACAAGACCATGTGGGCGTCTCAAATAGACGCTCTTTCGGACAGGTACAGGGTCGTAGCCCCCGATCTGAGAGGGCATGGTGAGTCCGCGGCGCCGGTCGGACCCTATTTGATGGAAGTCTTGGCTTACGACGTCAAGCGCCTGCTCGACCACCTCAACATCGAGAATGCTGTCATCTGCGGCTTCTCCATGGGCGGCTACGTCACCTTCGCATTTTACCGGCTATATCAGGACCGAGTGCTCGCTTTGATCCTGGCAGACACCAGGCCGCAGCCGGACTCGCCTGAAGCCAAAAAGGGCCGTTATGACATGGCTGATCTGGCGAGAAAAGAAGGCGCAGGCGCAATAGCTGACAGACTGGTCCCCCGAATGCTCAGCGCCGATGCAGTGGCTAACCGCCCCGACCTGGTGGAGGCTGCCCGCAAGATGATACTGTCCACACCGATAAACGGTATAACCGGCGACCTTATGGGCCTTGCTGAACGGCAAGATTCGGTACCGATGCTCCCCGAAATACACTGTCCCAGCCTGGTCATTGTTGGTAGCGAAGATGTCGTCACGCCGCCCGCTGACGCTCAATTGATGGCGCGCAGCATCAAGCTGGCGAAGCTACACACCATACAAAATGTCGGCCACCTGTCCAGCCTCGAAAAGCCGGATGAGTTTAACGGTGTGGTCGCGGACTTCCTATCTTCTTTAACTTAGCCGATAATCTATTATGGTAAAGGCGGGCTTCAATCGAATAACTATTCATTCAAATCCCAGGAATTAATGCACGCACAATTCTCCGTAACACATTATAGGCGTCTAATACCGCCGCAATAGGGCTATAACAGCGACCATGAACACATTTGAGGCTACGACCTACTGTTTTCGCCTTGCCGCGAATGTTATAGACCTCTCGGAGCGGGTCCATGCCTTGCTTATTAATCCTGACGGAGAGGTTAAGGTAGAGTTTAGTCTACAGCTGGACAACGGCGAGCTTGCCATAATTGAGGGTTTCCGTAAACAACACAATAACTGCAGAGGCCCAATGGAGGGCGGGCTGCGCTACCACCCCGACGTGGACTCGGAAGAGGCCAAAGGCCTGGCCTCACTCATCACCTGAAAGACAGCCTTCGTTGATATACCCTTTGGTGGAGCTAAGGGTGGGATCACCTGTGACCCTACCCTGCTTAATGAGAATGAGAAGGAACCGCTGACACGTCGATTTGTCCAGAAGATCCACGATTTCATAGGACCACAAAAGGATATACCGGCCCCGGACGTTAACACCAATGCGCAAGTAATGGCCTGGATAATGAGCGAGTACTCCCTAATCCACGGTTTTCCCCCGCGG
>SHYC01000098.1 GCA_009693005.1 Dehalococcoidia bacterium
ATATAGGGCGGCCTGCCTGCCGCCATCTCGAAGAACATTGCGCCGAAGGAATAGAGGTCGCTCCTCTTGTCCGGCTCGCCGCCTCCGCCCATAGCCTGCTCCGGAGGCATGTATGATACGGTGCCAACCATCATCCCCTGCTGGGTCAACCGTGGACGGCCTATTACTACAGCAAGGCCAAAGTCGCCTATCTTGGCGGTACCGTCGGCGGTGAGCCAGATGTTGCCCGGTTTCAGGTCTCGATGCACTGTCTCTTTAGAGTGGGCATATTCCAGACCCCGGCATACCTGTATCGCGATCTGCAAAGCCAGCGCCAGGGGCAGCTGATGGTTATCTGCATCCTTTATCAGCGCTTCCACGTCGCCGCCCTCCATGAGCTCGGTGACCATGTAGGGTGTACCATTCTCCTCACCCATATCGTGGACCGAGACGATATTGGGATGAGAGCCGAGTCTACCCAGGGTCTGCCCCTCACGCTTGATGCGCTGCCGGCCGACGTCGTCCAGACCCTCGGTCTTGATTTCGGCATAGGCGACATCGCGGTCCAGAATGGTATCGGTAGTCTCGTAGACAATCTTCTTGCCGCCCTCTCCAAGAAAGCTCTTTACCACGTAGCGGCCGTTGACGAAGGAGGTGGGAAGCGTGCGGGGTGGCGCAGGCGTAGATGAAGGTTGTGGTGCGCTGGCAGTAGGGGCGGTTACTGGGCCAAGGTCCTTATTCGCAGCCGCAAGGTAAGCAAGGGCGTCAGGGTTTTCGGAGTCAAGTCGGAGGACTTTGTCACAGCGGTCGCGAACTAGGGACCAGTCTGAATTCGCCATCGCCGCTTCAGCCTCGTCGAGGAAGCCGTCTATCTGACGCTGTACTCGTTCACTTGTCATGGCTGCACCTCTTCCCCCTAGGTGGTTCAAAACTGTTTAGGCTTAAGCGACTACTCTGCTTTCGGAATAATAGCCCGAACCCGCGGTTGCGTCAACCCTTGATTTCTGAGGGCATACCATGACCAAAGTGTATTCCGTTCGAGGGCTGACACTGCTCAAGAGATCGAGACAAACTGCATGGTCTGACATGGGATGATGACCTCTGTCTGCGCCACGGGTCATGCGCCGTGAGTGGCAACACAATATATAGGTTGCCTCTAGACTCCGAGCTGCTGCCTCATTCTTAGAGCGGCCTCTACCCTTTTCTTGGGCTTTCTGGCTACCCACACTAGTGCGGCGGCCACCAGCACCATTACGGCGAAGGAGTAGAAGGCGATCCTGTAGCTGCCGGTGGTGTCGAACACCCATCCCGCCAAGATCGGCCCGAATAACGGTCCTATTATTATGACGGATCCCATGAAGCCCTGGATAGTCGCAAAGTAACGGCTGCCAAAGTATTCGCCACGAATGGAGAACATCATCGTAGCCAAACCACCATAAGCGGGGGAGAAGAAGACCAGACCTAAAAACGCGTGCCAGAACGTCGTAGATGCGCCCAAAATGAACATGCCTATCGTTAAGGACGCTAGCCCTCCCAGGAGCACGTAGCGCTTGTCGAATATATCTCCCAGCCATCCAAAGCCTATTCTACCCACCACTCCCGCTATCCCAAGGAAGCTGACCATGAAGCTCGCCGTTTGACCCGATACGCCGATGTCAGTAAGGAAAGGTATTAGGTGGAGTGATACCGAGGATGTAGCCATTATCCGGAAGGCGAAAGCGAAACTCAGCAGCCAGAAAGAGCGATCACGCAGCGCCTCTTTGGGTGTTAGACTTCCGTCATCAATCGCCATTATGGGGTTGCCGGCGGGAGAACCAGGGTCAGTACGGATGGATTGAGTATCTTCGATTTCGGTTGCGTCCGGTTTGTTCCGGGAAACAGCCGGCGCTTCGTTGTCAGGGTAGTAGCCGTAGTCCTCCGGTCGGTACCTGACCATCGCCGCCAGTGGGATGCCAACTACCACGGTAAAGGTCCCCAACACCATGGAGGCGTATCGCCATCCCAGGGCATCTATCAAGACGTTGATAATGGGTACTATTGCCGCTCCCAGCCCTACGCCGGCGAGAGCGATGCCGAGCATTGTGCTCTGCTTTTTTCTAAACCAATTAGCAACTGCCGCAGTGACGGTGCTGACGGACCCCAAGGCGATCCCCAGGGACATGAAAACCATAAACACAAGATACAGAGTGAATAGTGAGTTAACGAAGCCAATTAGGAAGAAGCCAATACCGAGGAGGGGGACTCCAATGAGGAGGATTTTCCTGGCGCCGAACTTATCAACCAGCCAGCCGTCTAGAGGGCCAAGAATGCCACCCTCCAACTGGGTTATGGAAAATGCGCCTGACAGGGCTGTACGGCTCCATCCCATCTCTTGTGTTATGGGTTTGAAAAACGCGCCAAAGCCGAAAACGAAGGTGCCGGAGTTCAACGTAGCTATGAGGGTACCGGCTAGAACCACCCAGTAGCCGTAGAAGATGCCGCTCTTTTTGTTAGGTAAGGGAGCTTTCATATTCTGGAGGTTACGCTGTCGCGACTTGGGCTGAAGTCTTCGACGCCGGCTTCTTGGCTGCGAGGATAAGGAGGATCGCCAGGAGGGTAAGGCCGGCGAAGGTCAAGAACGCGATGCGGTAACTATTTGTGACGTCAAATATCCACCCTGCGTATATGGGTCCAGTTACCGTACCCAATAGCATCACCATACCCATAAACCCTTGTATTGTAGCGAAGGACCTTCTGCCAAAATATTCCCCTCTCATAGCGAACATCATAGTCGCCAGCCCTCCATAGGACGGAGCGTACAGCAATAAAGCAAGGCCAACTTGCCAAATGTTGGTCGAGAAGGCCAGGGCCAGCATGCCCAGAGTCAAGGAGACCAGGCCGCCGGCTACCACGAGTCGTTTAGGGAACATATCTCCCAGCCAGCCAAACCCGAGTCTTCCCGCAACGCTGATAACAGCCAAAGCTCCTGACATGATCCCTGCGGTGTTCAGCCCCAATCCGATGTCAGTGAGAAAAGGGATGAAGTGCAGGGCTACGGCACTGGTTGTCCCTACTCGGAGTGCGAAGGTGAGGGACATGAACCAGAAGGCAGGGGTCTTTAGGGCCTCTTTCGCGGTAAGCCCGTCATCTGTAGCGCTAGGCCCGTAGCTGCCGTGGTCACCGTGAGAGACTGGGGCATCGGTTGCTCTGTACGCTTGGGCCGCTGGCTCCTCGTTATCCGGGTAATAACCGTATTGCTCCGGCTTGTGTCTCATTACGGAGGCCAGTGGAAAGGAAATTACGGTGATGACCACCCCAATCACCACCAGGGCTTGCCTCCACCCAAGGTTGGATATCAGAAGAGTCACAATAGGCACACATAGCCCGCCCATGCCAACGCCGGCCAGCATAAAGCCCAGCATGGTGCTGCGCTTCCTATTAAACCAGTTGGCGACGGCCGCAGATGCCGGCGAAACTGAACCTAAGGCGCTGCCCAGGGAGAGAAAGCCGATGAAAACGACATAAAACATCGTAACGGAGTTCACCTGGCTCATAAGGATGAACCCCGTGCCCAAAAGGGGGATTCCAAGGAACATTATCTTTCTGGGGCCAAACTTGTCGATAAGCCAGCCTTCGACCGGGCCGATAAGCCCTCCCTCGAGCCGCGCCAACGCGATGCCTCCCGAGAGGACGGCCCTGGTGGTGCCAAGCTCGGCTGTTATGTATGTAAAGAAGGCGCCAAATCCGTAAAAGTACAAACCGCTATTGACAGCTGCTACAAACGCGCTTGCCAGGACGATCCAATACCCATAGAAGACGCCGCCCTTCTTGACCCTTTGGGCCGGTGATTTTGAAGATTCAGCCATAGTGATACCCTCTTGCGCAAATTCCATAGTAATGTTTCAAATATGTAGTTAAAGGAAGTAAAAATAGCCTTAATATGTCGCCAGAGGGACTCCTGCCGAAAGGCAGGGCCGGCGACATATTTCGACTCAACATGTGTGAGGTCTAAATTAATTCGTATCTAAAGGCTCGTCTCCGGTAGCGGTTGATATAGCCACAACCTGGTTGCCCTTGTCAATTCGCATTACGCTGACGCCCTTTGCGTTTCTACCCATTTGAGAAATGGCGGACACCAGGGTGCGGATAACTACTCCATCGGCCGATATGACCATGAGTTCCTGTTCGGGGCGTACTACCTTGGCCGCCACTGCGTTTCCGCTTTTAGAATCTACTTTCATGGCTATCACTCCGCCGCCGCCCCTTCCCTGGACCGGGAACTCCTCTAAAGGCGTCCTCTTGCCAAACCCCTGGGAACTTATGATTATGAGGTCGGCGCCGGGCTGTATAATGTCCATGCCGACCAGTCTATCGACAGTTCCCAGTTTGACTCCCTTAACACCGCCGCTTTGGCGTGAGGCGGAACGAAGCGAGCCTTCGGAGAATCTAATGGCTTTGCCTCCGTAAGTTACGATGATGATATCATCTTTGGCTTTTGCAAGCCTGGCGCAGACCAACTCATCGCCCTCGGCTAGGTCCATCGCAATCAGGCCGTTGCTTCTTACGGAGGAAAAATCCTTGATAGGGGTTTTCTTAATCTCGCCCTGCGCTGTTGCCATAATGAGAAAGTCGCCATCTTCAAAGCTCTCGACCTTTACGACCTCTGTTATATGCTCCTTAGGGTCTAGCCCTATGATGTTAATGACAGGTAGTCCTCTAGCCTGTCTGGATGCCTCCGGCAACTCGTGCACTTTGGTATGGAATACCTTGCCGCCATTGGAGAACAGGAGAAGGCTATCGTGGGTGTCGGCTACGATCACCTTGTATATAGCGTCTTCTTCCTTGCTCACTGTGGCCGATATGCCTCTGCCGCCTCTGCGTTGGGGTCTGTAGGTGCTTGCAGGGATACGCTTGATGTAGCCCCGCTGGCTCATCGTAATAACAACCTGCTGATGAGGTATCAGGTCTTCCAAAGTAAAGTCTTCCGCTTCCTGCTGGACGATCTGCGTGCGTCTGGCGTCGCCGTACTTCTTACTGATCTCTTGCACCTCTTCTCGGATCACGCCGTCTATTTTGGCAGGATGGGCAATCAAGTCCTCCAGAAAGGCAATAGTCTTCCGCACTTCAGCTAACTCATCCAGGATCTTCTTTCGTTCCAGAGCAGCCAGGCGCCTCAACTGCATCTCCAGGATGGCCTGGGCCTGCTCTTGAGACAGCTTGAATCCCTTTATAAGGTTTGTTCTGGCTGTCTCAGAGTCTCTCGACGCCCTGATGGTCTTAATGACTTCATCCAGGTGGTCCAACGCTATTTTCAGCCCATCCAGTATATGACCTCGGGCCTTGGCCTTTCCGAGGTCAAACTGCGAGCGGCGACGCACCACTATGCGCCTGAAGTCGATGAACTGTTGCAGGGCGGTTTTCAGGTTTACAATCCTGGGCTGTCCGTCTACCAGGGCCAGCATGTTGACAAAGAAAGCCGACTGCAATGCGGTATGCTTAAACAGCGCGTTGAGTACCTGCTTTGGGTTTGCCTCTCGCCGCAACTCCATAATTACTCTGAGGCCGTGGCGGTCGGACTCGTCACGTATTTCGCTGATTCCCTCAATCTTCTTATCTTTGACGAGATCGGCGATTCTCTCCACCAGGGACGCCTTATTAATCTGATAAGGCAACTCTGTTACCACTATCTGCAAGCGTCCGGCCCGGGTCATCTCCTCGATGTGTGCCTTAGCCCTGACTACAATCCGTCCTCGCCCGGTGGCGAAGGCGCTTTTTACGCCCTCCCGGCCTATGATAATGCCCGCCGTCGGAAAGTCCGGGCCAAGGATGATTTCGTTCAGTTCTTCACCGGTAGTCTCAGGATTTTCTATCAGCTTAATCAGTCCACCGCATATCTCGCCCAGGTTGTGAGGCGGAATGTTTGTCGCCATGCCGACAGCTATCCCTGAGCTGCCGTTTATCAGGAGGTTAGGTATCTTTGTAGGAAGGACTACCGGCTCTCTCAGGCTCCCGTCGAAGTTCGCGGTGAATTCCACGGTATCCTTCTCAATATCGGCCAGCATCTCCTCTGCGATCTCAGACAGGCGCGCCTCGGTATAGCGCATGGCGGCGGGGGGATCGTTGTCAACACTTCCAAAGTTCCCCTGGCCATCCACCAGGGGATAGCGCAGGGAGAAGTCCTGCGCCAGTCGTACCATAGAATCGTACAGGTTTTCACCGTGGGGATGGTATTTCCCCATTACTTCACCAACTATGCGCGCGCTCTTCTTATGCGGTCGGTCGTGGCGCACACCCAGTTCATCCATTGCGTAAAGGATACGGCGGTGCACCGGCTTAAGCCCATCTCTCACGTCGGGCAGCGCCCTTGATACGATGACGCTCATCGCGTAGTCCAGGTAGGACCCACGCATCTCATCTACTATCTGGACATCTCTTAATCGGTCATCATGTGCTTCTACCATGCCCTATTCCTTCGCCTATAACTATATTGTTTACTACCATATAAAACGGTTGTTCAAGGAAATATTTCTGAGAATTGATATAGAACGACCTACTAAAGAATATCATCACATGCTGAGTCAGTCAAAGCGTACAGGATGATTCTGAGCCTTACAAGAATTCCAACGCGGAGGGACCGGGCCATCGAATCCGTCGTCAAGATCGTTGACGCGGCAATGCACGCTGCTGCAACTTTAGCGGTGGCTTTGCGTATCCATAGGTCTAGGGATTACCTCCCTCAAGTCAGTTTCGCAGCCTGTTTTGCTATCAAAGCGGCCGGGAGACCGTATCCCCTCAGAAGTCTCTAGGGTTTGCCCATACTTTGGGTCAACACATCCGCAATGGCGAAGGCGACAAAACCCTGGATGTACTTTATCTGGGCCTCGGTGAACGGGATCAGCCGCTCTGAGGGTGCGAACTCATGTCGTGCACGCTCCATCGCCTGCGCCACCTTCGCGGAGATATCTTCAGCGGACATTGCTGCAGCCATCGTATCCCTCCTGTCTTACTGTTTTAGTAAACGCGTCTCCCACGGGGTATTCATTTATTGGTGCTCAAGGTACCCTGTTAGTGACAGGATAATAATAACTCTATGGCAGCACAATGACCAGATTTATGACACCGTTTACTAGCTGGCATTCGAGCCACTGAAGGACTGAGCCGACGTTCGCAGAGGCTCTCCACGCGAACGGCGGCGGTGCCCCTTCGACGAAGCTCAGGACATACTTCGAGAGCCGCTCCGTACATCGGGCCTGCAAGTAGGACAAGCAACGCCTCGAGTTGCTGCTGCAACTCTCGATGTAGCCATTACCGTTGACTTAGCTAACCTGCTTAGCTATAATTCCCGCAGGAGGCAGCGATGTCAGTAGTAGTGAACATGCACAAAGCGAAGAGTGATCTTTCTCGTCTGGTAGCCAGCGCGCTGGCAGGTGAGGAAGTAATCATCACCAGGTCTGGAAAGCCAGTTGTACGCCTGACGCCCATACGGGGCGAGCGAGTCCCGGGCTTGGATCGAGGTAAGATCCATATTTCTGATGACTTCGATGACCCGTTGCCTGAGGATATCCTTAGGCTCTTTGAGGGTGGTTAATGCGGTATCTGCTGGATACCCACGCGTTTATCTGGTGGACTACCGACGATCATAGGCTCTCAGCAGGGGTCAGGGCCATAATGCAGGCGGACAACGAGGTCTTCTTTAGCGTTGCTTCGGTCTGGGAAATTTCGATCAAGGCCCAGTTGGGACGCCTTGAGTTTGATTATGATCCCACAATAGTTATTCCTTTGAGGATAGCCGCGTATGCTCTCACCGTGCTT
>SHYC01000099.1 GCA_009693005.1 Dehalococcoidia bacterium
ATAATCGCGTATATTAACAACGAATATCCGTTGCCCCGGATACCTTTCCCGGTTTGGATGTTCTAGGAGATCGATAAGGTCTCCACGTTCGACATGAAAGACAACCTCTTCGAAAGACACACCCCGCTCATTCTTGAGGCTCTCGTTCTTCTCGCTGTTCCAAGAGAAGTACTTCACACTAGAAGGTTAGCACGTTGTGTGCCTTTTGGCAACATATTGTGCCCTTATAGTTGTCGCAGGTCCTAGTCTTCCGTGAAACGCAACTGGCTCTGCTATTAAATTAGTTGCCGTATGCAATTGGTTGTGGCCAATGTTTTAGCTAAGTCTGAACCAGTCCGGCGAGAAGGTCTCCTGCGGTATCGATACCTTCTCGTACCATGGGCGTGCGTGATGTCTAACTATGCCGGCGAGGGACTTCATACGGCCCCTGGCTACCGTTGTCAGAAAGCCATTCCGTTGTTCTGGAGACTCCAGCTTCACCGCCTCCTGCCATATTGCGCGCCCTCCCAGGAAGCCGGAGGCTCCGGCCAGGCAAGCTATCCGTACCTGCTTCTCGAAAATATCGTAAGGGACGCCCTGGCTGAGCAAGACCCATGGTGAGCCAGCGGCGCTGTCAAGCTCTTTACATGCTTGTAGGCCAGCGTCTTCGTCCCAGGGTACCTCTGCCGACAGTGGAAATTCCAGCTTCAGGATGTCAGGACCCAGGCTGTGAAGCTGCCGGGCCGATTCCGCAACGAGATGTGGTCTGCGGGTATAATATAACTCCGGATTTGCCTCTTCTTCCTCAGTGCGGTAAGTAACGGCCTCAAGTAGTAGAGGTATATTGGCCTTATTGCAGCTCTCTACCATTGAACTGACCACCTTACGCTGCGCCTCTGCTACAGATTCTAAGTCTGGCCTGTAGTGCACCAGCAGCTTGGCTCCGGATGCGCCCAACTGCGCTATGTTATCGGGCCCCCACTGGGGCAGTATTTGTGCTGTTCGGTTATATTTGTCCCCCGCGTAGTCAGTGGACTCCAGGCTTATCAATAGCCCCACGTCCCCTGGAAGCGCGTTCCTAACAATGGCGTTAGGAACGCCGTACTCAGGGTCCAGCAGTACTCCGGAGCTTTCAGGAGCCAGCGCCCTGCACAACTCTAACTTGAAATCGACCATATCTTCGGTTGATAGCTGGTCAGGCGCGTTCGGACGCAGCATTTGTCGCATCGAGCCGCGATGGTCCATCGCGCTCAAGACAAAATGTCCTTCCCGTGTAGCCAGCTGCTGCATTCTCCTCAGTTTGCCCAGGTTGTTCAGGGTTTCGCCCATTGGTCGCGCTACACCTTCCCTAAAACTGTCAATATTCTCTCGGCCGTTACCGGAATTACGTGGACTCTTGCGCCGACCGCGTTATACACTGCGTTGGCCAGAGCTGCCGCACCGGCGATGATGGGAGGCTCACCCACGCCTTTTGCCCCGTAAAGCTCGTTTAGGCCGGCCCCGAAGTTCATGAGCTCCGCATGTAGATTTGGCAGGTCCAACGCAGTTGGCATCTTATAGTCGAGTAAGCTAGGGTTCAGAAGCACTCCCTTCTCATCCCAGAGCATTTCTTCAGACAATCCTATTCCAAGGGCCTGGGACAGTCCTCCCTGTATCTGACCTTCTACCAACGTGGGATTTATTGCCTGTCCGACATCCTCTACGCACACGGCGTCCAAAATCGCCACTTCGCCTGTTTGAGGGTCTACCTCCACTTTCACGGCGACGGCGGTGAAGGTTGGAACCGGACGTCCTGCACCAATATTTCCTTTACCGACTATAGTAGGAAACACCGTGCCAAAACCGGCGGTCTGCATTGTCAACGCCTGGATGCTAATTGTTTTATCCGGCGAGCCGATTACGCTGATAATGCCCGATTCGGCGACAAGGTCCTCTTTATTGCACTCCAGGACATTGGCGGCCATGAGCATTAGCTGCTCCTTGGCATCCTGTGCGGCTTGCTGCACCGCACGTCCGCTGCTGCGAAGGCTGGTGCTGCCTGCGCTGGTCCCTGCGTAAGGTGCAGAACGAGTGCTGCCTCCAAACACCTGGACTTGCTCTATTGTTAGTCCTAGCTCCTCGGCGGCGATTTGAGCATAGGAGGTATTGATACCGGTTATATCAGCCTGACCTACTATTACGCTCGCCGTGCCGTCCCTATTCAGGACTACGATAGAGTTTCCTCGGTTGGCTCCACTCATTCTCCCGCCACCAGCCACGCCAATCCCCTGGTTGGGGCCCAAATGGCTGCGACTCTTCCACAAGTCTGTCTCCGCCAGTTTTTCAAGCAGCTCCTTGTAGAACATTGAACCCCATGGACGTCCGCTGGGGGGGACCGTCTCATCCTTCGCGGCGTTATTAATGCGAAATTCCAGGGGGTCCAGGCCCAATTCTTTAGCCATCATGTCCATCTGCGACTCTATTGCAAAGGCGCCCTGGGGCTGGCCGGGGGCGCGCAGCGCTCCCACGGACACCTTGTTTGTCATCACCTCCAGACCTTCGATGTCATAGGCTTCGACGTCGTAAAAACCAGCCACGGAGTTACAAATTGCCATTAAGGGGCCGCCGGGAAACGCGCCCACATCGCAAATCACGCTACCTTCCACTGCCACAAATTTCCCTTCCTTGGTGGCGCCGGTCTTCAGGCGGATAATGGCCTGAGGCGCCGGGTTAGCCGCTCTAAGGTCATCGCTTCGGCTCATCACGTACTTTACCGGCCGTTTTACCTGCCGTGATAGAATAGCCGCCAAAACCGCGCCGACGCCTTGAGTCTTCCCTCCAAAACCACCGCCCATTTCGACAGGCTCAACTGTTACGTTTACTTCAAGAACCCCCAAGACTTTCGCTACCTGCTCGCGCACTGCAAACGGCCCCTGCGTGGAGCACCAAACGGTGAATTCACCCATGGGCGAGCAATCTACGACGCACGCCTGCGGTTCGATGTAACCCTGATGAGTCATGGAGGCTCGCCACTCGTGCTCGATAATTAGGTCGGCCTTTTGGAACGCGGCTTTTATGTCGCCTCTTTGGTACATTAAGCGCTGGATGATGTTGGTCCCGCTGGTCGGTTCCTCTCCACCAGCAGGCCCTGAATCCACGTGGTGTGACCTTGCTTCTTCGCGGTCTACGTCGCCCAGACTGTTTCTAGCGAGTGGCGCGCCCTCGCGTGCAGCCTCAACTGGATCGATTATTGCAGGAAGTTGCTCGTATTCGACTTCAATTAGGTCTAGTGCTTCTTCAGCTATGTATGGTTCCTCAGCCAGGACAGCGGCGACGGGCTGGCCGTAAAAAAGGACTTCGTCCACCGCCAGGGCGGCCTCGTACCTGGTGCCCGTGTCGGACGGGATCTCAGGGATGTCTCGCCCGATTACGACAGCCACCACGCCGGGATAGGCCTGGGCCTTAGTGGTATCTATGTGCTTGATGATCGCGTGCGCCAGGGGGCTGCGCAGGATTTTTGCGTGGACCATACGAGGTAACTTAATATCCACAGCATAAGTACGTCTGCCGGTTACTTTGTCGTGTCCCTCCAGCCTCGGTATCCTGGAGCCAACATACTTATAAGTTGTCAATATCCACATCCTTTCCTAACTACGAACCATCTTTTGCGAATTGTTCGCCGGCGTTGAGCGTCGACTGTTTTTCTTGTCTGCTGCCGTCCGTGGGCGCGTCCTGCAACCTTTCGCCCTCAGAGCATAAACCACCGCGACCCCTCAGCCTGGTGTCCCCCAGAGTGGCATTAAGTTTATTAATACTATATGACATGCTTATGTCATTTACAACCTATGCCGCTGTAACCAAAAAAAGCGAAAGGCCCGCCGACTCTCGCGAGTCTTTGGGCCATTAGCTTTCATCCGAACGTACTACTAGATGCTACCCATACAACAGTCTGGGCACTCTCCGGACTGCTATGGTATGTGGTGATTGACCATCGGGCTTACGGCTAGCCCCAATCTTCACCGTCAGCAAGTGCTATGCCGTGACCGGTGGCCACAGCTATGGTTACAGAGATTGCCATTAGCGCTAATCGAACCAGGGTTGGATTGTACCAGCGAAGCAGAGACATTAAGGTTGACCTCCCTTTCCTATACTTTGTTTGTTTATGGCGTAATAGTAGCAGCGCTGCCTGACGAATCCCTGACTGTTACCTGACAACCGCCTTACGCAACAAAAACTTAGCGGCCACTGAAGTCAGTGGCCGCTAATTACGCCTGTTGGAGGGAAAGGTGGGCGAGGTCGATTACATGGCGATAACCGGAGCTAACTTACCCTGCACGATCTGATTATGAAGGTCTACTATGCGTTCATTGAGCGGGGCGTCGAGCTCCTCTTCCACCACTTTAACGTAGCGGCGATAGGCGCCGTCTGCCTCCGGTACCCTGCCTGCTAAAGCCAGAGCGTGTATCTTGATAAGATAGGCGTCCTCCTGATACGGGTCGGTCTCCAGGGCCCTGTCACATAGCTCAGCAGCACGGTCGACGGCCCCTCTTTCAAGCCAGATGCGAGCCAGGGTTAGGAGAGACGACAGGTAGCGGTCTTGAAGGCGGCTGCGGACCTCCTCTGACCAGTCGGAGTATATCTCCGGCAGGAACGGTCCCCGGTATAGCTGAAGGGCCAGGCCCAAATTGTCTATTCGCTCATCATCTGCGCCGCTTTTCTTAAACCCAATCTTTACGCGGTCTTCGAACTCTTTGGCATCTATCCAGAATGTGCCTTCCGGGTTAAGGCGGTAGAAGCTCCCATCTCTTATCAGACACTCTTGATAAAGGCCGCGGCGAAGCCTGTAAGTTGTGGTCCAGAAGATGGTGTCGGCCTTGGCGAGATCGGCGTCCGGCCAAATAGCTTCTATGATCTCCTCCTTGCGGGCCCAGTCGCTTCGATACATCAGGTAAAAGAGAAGCTCTTTGGCCTTCTCACTGGCCCACTGCACCTCTTTAGCCTCACCATTTATGTTGTCTACTCTGGTCTTTCCAAGCGAGTAGGCTCGAACAACCGGCATACTAATCTGGCTATCGGATTCTTTGCTGACATTAACTTTTTCTTCTTTGGCCCCCAGATTAAGCTCTTCTAATGTGGCGACTATCCGCTGGAATACGCCATTGTCATGTTTTTTTGTTGGCAGCGTGCCTAACGAACGGACCGCATAGCCGGGCCTCTGAAAGAAGCGATGCCTCTATGCCCGGTGAGTTTAGAAGCTTATTTACCATCTTTACAAGTTGATCCGATCCTGAGACGTTCTTTGCCCACATTACATTGGCAAGATGGAAATAGCATCGGGCAAGGGTTATATTGTCGCTGCCATCTTCGAGGAGCCGTAAGGATTGCTCCAAAAGCTCTCTAGCTTGCTGATGTTCTCCCAGGATGTGGTAAATAAGCCCCTGGGATGTTAGAAGATGCCCGGTTATCTGGGGTCCGCTGTGTGTCCCTGCTAGACTTCTTGCCTCCTCAATCAACAATAAGGACCGCTTTGGCTGCCCTAACGCGAGGTAAATGAGGGCCATACCCTCTGTTCCCTCGACTATGTTCCTGTGCTCAGAAGCTGCTTTTGCGCTGGCTAGGCTCTCCTGGTAGTACTGGAGTGCTCTCTGATATTGCCCCAGGTGCGCCAGCACCTCTCCATACGAATTGAGAATGTAGCTTAAGACCCTGGTTGCCCCAGCTTCCCTGGCGTATGCCGCCGCCGCCGATATGGTCTCCTCTGCCAGTTGTAAATGGCCGTTCTTCAAGTAAAGGTTCCCCAAGTTATTCATGGTAGAGGCCAGTAAGGAGTTGTTGTTTAGCTTCTGCCAGCCGATTTGCGCCTGGCCGTAGTGAGCAACTGCTGCGCCGAAATCACCAAGCGAGCGGCAGGCTATACCCAAATGGCCGTGGACGCGAGCAATATGATATATGTCTCCATCTTGTTGATAGAAGGCCAGCGCCTGCTCCAACGCTGTTCGGGCCTCCGCGAACCGCCCATCCTGGCCGTAGGCGGTGCCTCTATACTGATAGGCTTCTGCTACAGTAACTCTGGAAGCTCTGTCGGAAGGACTACCTATTAGGTCAATCGCAATGTCACATTCTAACAAACACTGGTCTATAAAACCTTGTAGACGGAGTGCTGTTGCTCGCGCTACGTGAGTCTGGGCCAACAATAAATCTGGACCTTCCCGCAGCATATCGAGAGCTTGGCTTGACAACTGCATCGCCAGGCCGGCCTCTCCCATTTGTACTGCGGCCCTGGTCCTGTGTATCAAGAGCACAGGCCTGGTATCCAAATTAGCCCCGGGAAGCTTATCAATCCATCCCGCCAAACGGGTCCACTGGCCGGCTTCGTATAACTCTACCGCTGCCCTTTGTATCGCCTCGGCGGCCTCATCGAAGGACATTGCCTTGCAAAGGTGATGGATAGAGGCTTCACAAAGCCCTTTTTCCATAAAATACAGGCCCGCCCGCCGGTGCAATCGGAGGAACTCGGCCTCGCCCTTCCTCAAGCGATTGACCAGAAAGCCCTGGAATAAGTTATGGTATCTGTAGAGGTCTTCTCCCTCCAGACGTGATACCAACTGTAATGAATCTGCTAGCGACATTAGTATGTAGTCGGCGTTGTCAATGCCTAATACAGCGTTGCAGTGAGAGGGCCGAAGCTCATACAGCATGCTGCTTCTGGTCAGGAAATCCTGAGTGTCGACTGGAAGCTTTTCGTATACTTCCGACATGACGTAGTTAAACCATTCCTGATCTCCACCTGGATCGTTGTTCAGGACCGGAGAGGTAACCGCTCGTCCGCCAAGAATGGCTAGCACCATTCCCGCGATCCAGCCTTCGCATTCCCTAACCATGCTTTCGACTTCCGGGGTGCTCTCCAGGCCGAAAGCTGTGATTAGCTGTGAAACCTCCTCATCGTCAAAAGCCAGATCCTTGGCCGTAAGTCTGGTAGCCTGCCTGTTTATTACCATTCGCGACATAGATGCGACGGACGGTGGAATACGGCTGAGGAGGATAATGCGGCAATTGTCAGGCGCCTGGGTGAGGAACATATCCAAGGCCGCCTTTACGGGAGCGCTAGCCTCTATGGCGTGAACATCATCCAGGACAATAATGAAGTATTCCGTGACATTTTCGTAGACCTCTGACACCAGAGTGCCTATGATCTCATTGCACTGTGAACTGATTGACATGGAGTTGTGTAGGGCCGCTAAAGTCCGCTTTCCAACTTTGGGGAAACATCGCTTTATAGAGTGCGTCAAGTAGGTTAGGAACTGGTCTAATTGTTGGTCGCTCTCATCCAGGGTGTACCAGCAGAGGGGAAGGTCTACTTCTCGAGCGAAGGAGGCTGCTATAGTCGTCTTTCCGTAGCCGGCGGGGGCAGAAACGGCAACAACCTTGCGGTCGAAGTTCCTGTGAAGCACATCAAGGAGTCGCTGGCGCTTTATCAGCTCAGCTTGAGTTTTTGGCGGCAATATCTTGCCGATAAAAGGTATAGGGGTTACTGCCATAGCCATGCGCTAAAGTCCACCGCCTTCTCCGCCTTATACCGAGAGATTATACAACAAACGGAGTTGCGAGGAAACCAAACGATGTGTGGGTAACTGTTCAGACTCGCGGAGGCGATCTCGGCCTGACCCGCGACCATCGCCTCTGCCCCTCTTCCTGGCTTGGGAAGGGGCAGAAGGTTAGTTTTCCGAGGGGACACCCCTCGGACTCCATGGCAAACGGGATGCCGCCCTTCTGCACTTCCCG
>SHYC01000100.1 GCA_009693005.1 Dehalococcoidia bacterium
CGCATCCGGCTGCACCAGCAGGTGGCGAGAGCGCTGGAGTCACAGTATGCCAACAGGCTGGAGGAACATGCCGTAGAGTTGGCCGAACACTTCTCGTACTCATCGGACCCTGCTGACCTTGGGAAGGCCGTGCATTACGGAGAGATGGCGGCGAACAGGGCTGTGGCAGTGTACGCCTATGGAGAAGCCGTGGGACACCTGGAGCGCTGCCTGCAGGTGCAGGAGGTACTGGACCCCAACGACAAAACTAAGCGTTGCGACCTGCTGCTGGCGCTGGGCGAGGCCCTCATGCCTGCCGGAGAGCCTATGCGAGCGGTAGAGGAGGTGGCTCCTCAAGCGCTGGCCCTGGGCGAGGCCCTGGATGACCGAGAGCGTTGCTCGCGGGCCTGCCGGCTGGCCCTTGAGGGGTTGCATCGTTATGGAAGCGGAATAATATTTGGGACTCAGACCTTCAGCCAGTGGGCGGAGCGGGCGGGCCATTACGCCCTACCAAATACAGCCGACCGCGTACACGCTGACGTAGCCATGGCGAATGTTATGCAGGCTGCCGGGCGCTTCACGGAATCTGCGGTGCTGTACGACCGGGCGCTGGAGCTGGCCCGAGAGATAGGCGAGCCAGAGGCCCTCTTTTTAGCCGCCCGTCCGCGCGTAAACCCGGGGTTTGTGTCGCCGCAGCGCCAGGAGGAGAGCTTAAGGCTGGCCGAAGAGCTCACGCGAGAACGCCGTGAGGGAGTGAGTGCAAGGATACTGGGGGCTTTCCTGAACATAAGCGCTGTAAGTTACCTCGGCTGGGGTGAGCGGGAGCGGGCCGAGGAGATGCTGCGCCAGTTGGCTGACCTATCCGGCCGCACGCAGGACACGGACCCTTTGCTTCGTGGACTCGTATTTGAAGGCTGTCTGCTCACTCTGGATGGACGCTTGGAGGCCGCGGTCGAGGCTGGAGAGCGCCTGGCAGCCCGGGCCGACGAGCTTGGCGTACCTGTATTCAGCAGGTTTTGGCGAAGTTGGATGGAATCGCGTCCTCTGTTATACCTAGGACGGGGAGAAGAAGCCCTCTCCATTCTGCCCCTGGCATCCCAGATGGCCGGACGGGAGGAGGCTCCGGCTGCTGCAGTCCGACGGGCTATCTTGCTGGCCCATCTTGGTCGCATGGCGGAGACCCGAAGTCTTCTTCAACTAATGATTACCCAGTTGGGGGTCGGCCCTGTTGAAGATGAGATACCCATGCACATACTGACGGCCCTGCTTGAGACGGCGCTGCTGGTGGGCGACGTAGAGGTGTCTGCACTCCTGGCATACCGGCTTAACGGAGTCGCCTCGATGCTAGAGGACACCGATCAAACCTGCATCGCCCGCCATCTGGGCGCTGCCGCCGCCCTGCTGGGGGATAAAGAGAAAGCGAGAGCCTACTACCAGCAGGCCTTGGAGGTGTGCGCCAAGGTGCGCCACCGCCCGGAGGCCGCGCTCACGCACCTTCAGCTTGCGGAGCTGCTGCTGGAAGAGGCGGAGGATGTAGGGGCAGGTTTGAAACCTGCCCCTACGGGGGATGCGATTCGCAAGGAGGCCATGGAGCGCCTTGACTTCGCCATCGGGGAGTTCACGGAGATGAAGATGCAGCCATCGTTAGAGCGCGCACTGCGGCACAAGGGGCTTCTGAACGCGTAATCCTGCGCAGTCCTACTGTCATTCTTCAGGTCGCCCGCAGGCGACCGAAGAATCCGTTCACGTCCGTGCAAGCGCTAGAGTGCGTGAGAAACGAGATTCTTCAGTCGCGCACTCCTTCAGAATGACAGATGGAGGCGTACGCTGTGGCACAAAGAGATGCTGAAGGTCAGGAAGCCTCGTCGCACCGTAGATGCATGAAGAGTGCTGACGCCTTAGGATGTCGTTGACAACATGGATGATTATGAACAACGCCCAGATAGCCAAGATATTTGAAAACATTGCTGAACTGCTGGAGCTAAATGGCGAAAGCATATTCAAAATCCGCGCTTACCAAAGGGCTGCCCGTACGATAGACCATTCCCCCTTATCAGCGGCGCAGCTTGTTAGTGAAGGCAGGTTGAGAGAGCTGCCAGGGATAGGGAAAGAGCTGGCAGAGAAGATAACCGAGATGGTGGAGACCGACGATCTGGAATACTACCAGCGTCTGACAGCGGAGTTTCCTGAAGGTATAGTCGATATAATGAACGTTACCTGAGTTGGCTCAAAGATAGCGTACCGGCTGTGGAAGGAGCTTGGAGTCACCACCCTGGAGGAGTTGGAAGAAGCGGCGGAGGACGGCAGGCTGGCGTCACTCCCCAGGATGGGACAGAAGACGGCGGAGAACATCCTCAAGAACCTCAGCGCGGACTACCGTAAAGACGTGCGGATGCCCCTGTGGCGGGCGCTGCCAGTCGCGGAAGAGCGTGTGGAGGCATTGAGAGTACAGCCAGGGATCAGAAACGTTACCGTTGCCGGCAGTCTCCGCCGCTTTCGAGATACAGTAGGGGATGTGGACATTATCGGCACCGCGGATGACACCGAAGCGGTAATAAAGGCGTTCACTGGTCTGCCTTATGTTACAGAGATAATATCCGCCGGTCCGCAACGCGCCAGCGTAAGATTGCAAAACAACCTCCAGGTGGACCTGCTCCTCGTCGCTCATGAGTCCTACGGCTCGCTTCTCCAGCACTTCACCGGCAGCCAGTCCCACAACGTGGCGCTGAGAGAGTACGCGGTGAAGAAGGGCATGAGTTTAAGCGAGTACGGCATAACCGACGTTAAGACCGGCAAAACTAGGCACTTTGCGGATGAAAAGTCTGTATACAGCCATCTGGGGCTGCAATACATACCGCCCGAGATCAGAGAGGGCGGTGTAGAGGTGGAGGCGGCCGAGCGACAACAGCTGCCCCCGCTGGTCGAGCTGTCCGACATTAGGGGAGACCTGCATGATCATACCAATTGGAGCGACGGCAACTCTAGTCTGGAGACGATGATAGAGGCAGCGAGGGCCAGAGGGCTTGAATATATAGCGATTACAGATCACTCTGCCGGCAGAGGGATAGCTAACGGGCTGAGCATTGCCCGACTCAGTGAGCAGATTGCAGTCATTAAAGACTTAAGCGATAAATATAACGACATAAGGATACTAACAGGCTCAGAAGTCGATATACGAAGCGACGGCAGCATGGACTTCCCAGACCATCTCCTGGCTGAGCTTGACGTGGTTATCGGATCGATACACTCTGCTATGGGGCAGGATAAGGATACGATGACCAGGCGCATCATTAGCGCTATGGAGAACCCCAACGTGGATATTATCGGACATCTGACCACCAGGCTCATCGGAAGTAGAGACCCGGTGGCCTTGGATGAAGAGGCTATTTTCCGTTCTGCTGCGGCCACCAAGACCGCTCTGGAGATAAACGCAGCCCCCAAGAGACTGGACCTGAAGGATTATCACATCTACCGGGCCAGAGAGCTTGGCGTAATGCTGGTAATATCCACTGATTCTCATATGCCGGAGCATCTGGATTACATGCGCTACGGCGTTTCCCAGGCCAGGCGTGGCTGGTGTGAGAGCCGTGATATTCTCAACACGCGTCCGCTACCGGAGCTTTTGACGTTTTTGAAAGGGCGGTAGGAAGTGGGATGCGTCCCGTGTGCGGAAAGTGCAGAGGGGCAGCAGCCCTTTTGCCCGGGAGTCCGGGGGGTGTCCCCTCGGCGCAACCTCCTCGTCCCCCTCTTCATGGGCATGAAGAAGGGGCAGGGGGTGATAGTCGCGGGCGGGAGGTCCGGGGTCGTCCCCACACTGCCGAGCAGTCACCGTACTTCCTTTCAGGCTAATTTTATGGTACATTCATATCTGTCTAATTGATTACTACGAGAGAAGGATAAAAAGTGGGATCAGTCGTAAAAAAGCGTCGTAAAAAGATGAATAAAAAGAAGCATAGGAAGCTTCTTAAGAAGACCAGATGGGAACGAAAACACAAGTAGAGCCAGAAATAGGGATTGGAGGATGCGAGTCTACAACATCAGAAGATGAAGAGGCTCTGGATCATCTTAAAGTCTCTGCTAATAATGGAACACACTGGTTCCTTGCCATACTAGAGGCCATTTCCTTGTGGAAGTGTCCTCAGGAGGAACTCGGCGGCAGACGTTACAACTACGTTGTAGGAAACGAAGCCTTTGACTGGCTGCTCCTGGCAGAACGCTTGTGTACGGAGCTGGACGGCTTAGTGCCTGAGGATGAGAAGATATCTCTGCTTTTTCAAGGGACTCCTCCCATTGACCTGGATAAAGAAGAATTCCAGAGATTTCTGGGATTGGCCAAATACCAGGCACACCTAAACTTCTTCTACGGCGTCATTGTAGAGGAATCTATGATCAACGCATTGGAAGAGAAACTGTTTAAGGATCAGGTCTCGAGAGGTCTGCGGTGCTCAGCAGAGGTATCAAGAGAGTTGGCCTTCTTTCACTTGTACGGTGCAGGGGAGCTTGAGCTCTTAAGGGAATTCAGGATAGAGTTCCTGCTTGCTGACAGCAATTCCATCACGCTTGATGAGCTGCGGGAGTTTACTTACTGGCTGTTCAAGTACAGGCTCAAACACTCTGATAAGGCCAAGGTGGCGAGCGATACTAAAAAAGGGGTAATAAGGCTGCAGGACATGTGGCTCAACAGGCTAAGAGCTTTGGACAGACGAAGGGCTACCGCTTATTATCTATAAGTCCCTTCCCGGGAAGTCAAGGCCTTCTTGTTCCCGAAAGTACTGCACATGCCGGTGAACTGGACGCTTTCCCACTGTGGTGAGCATACAATTAGCGGCATTACGAGTTAGTGATACACTCCGGTCCCACGTATATGCTTAAATCCTTTGGTGAGATATAATTAACTCATAGGGAGTAATTGCTGTTGCTTGAGACAATGCGTGATTTAGCTATCATAGTCCTCGCCATATTTGCGCTATTCCAAGTCGTTATTCTCTTAATTCTTTCGATCTTGATCTATAAGAAACTGGCCCCTGTGCTGGACAACATAAGAGTTGCCACTAACAGTCTAAAGGGTACTACCAGCTTCATGTCCGAGACGGTTGTGAGGCCTGTAATAAGTGTTTTAGGTTTTGCTGTTGGAGCACGGAGGACTCTTTCCGTGCTAACCGGATTAAAAAATCGAAAAGGAGGGAGATAGCCATGTCTGGGAATCGTAAAGGCCCTGGGTTTCTCATGGGAGTGGTGATGGGGGGTCTGGCTGCCGGTGCCGCGGGCATACTGATAGTTTCGCGCGCAAGCGAAGAGACCAGGCGAAAATGGATTGAGAAGGGCACCGGGCTGATGAGTTCTGCCGATACGCTGGCTAGTCAGGCCAAGGTGAGAATGGATGGTGTTGTGTCTCAAGCCAAGAGCAGCATGGCAGACCAGTCCCTGACCGAGACTCTTGAAGACATACGAGAAATAATCAAGGAGGCTGCGGCGGAGGCCAGAGAGCTCGCACAGGATGCGTTGGAGCAGGGGAAGGATGCGTCAGCCAAAGCCAAGTCTGACCTGCAAAACCACTTCGAGCACTCCAGAAGCGGAGACGTACCTCCTAAGTCCTAAGCTAGGAAAGGTACATTAGGAAACAAAAAGAAGGGACCTCATAGGAGGTCCCTTCTTTTTGTTGAGTACTGCCTCAGTTCAGGATGTAAGCCGAAGGAAGTAGTTATTGGTCCGACAACAGTCCTAGCTCAACGCACTCAGGACTGAGCGCCGACACAGAATTTGTCCCGGCGTCGCGCAGTATTTGGTGGCGGAGAGGGTGGGATTCGAACCCACGGTCCGCTTGCACGGACACACGCTTTCCAGGCGTGCCTGATCGGCCACTCCAGCACCTCTCCATGATGTCTGAGTACATTATTTAGATGATTGCGGAAAATCCAGGTAACAGCGGAGCCTGATTTGCGAATATCGCAACTGGGCTGACTGGGCCGGGAGGGCGGAAGTCCCTCCAGCTTCCCACCTTTTACTGCAGGACCGAAACTGGTTAGCGAACGCGCGAACCGGATCTAAAAGGACGATTTAGGGTTTTCTTTGGCGGCGTTTCCTTCTCTTTTACCGTCTGTAATAAGCGGTTACTCGTTCTATAATATCAAGAATCTATACGTGTTGATCTACCAGAATTGGATTTCCGTCCGGATCGACTATCATGAAACTCGCAGGACCCGTGGTATTCTCGTCTGCCTCAGACAGCATCGTAATGCCTTTAGTTTTAAGCTGTCGCTGCAGCTCCCTAATATCCATAAATGAGTCAATTTTGGTGGCATTTTCATCCCAGCCTGGATTGAAGGTCATGAGGTTGTTTTCAAACATGCCTTGAAAAAGCCCAATTGTGCAAGTTCCATTTTGCATTATCAGCCAATTCTGCGATATATCACCCATAAAGACTTTAAAACCGAGGTCCTCATAAAATGATTTTGAAGTTTGAATGTCCTTGACGTTCAGACTTACTGAAAAATTGCCCAATTCCATGATTCGCTCCTAAATTGAGCGACTATTCTTCGATAAGGACGCACACGACTATCCGAAACGACAGTGTTAATTTTGAATGAGGATAAGTCCGCTCTGCAATACTTAGACCCTTAGCGAGCCACGGAACGACCTGGCAGCATAGTAAGATGGTGCACCGTTGTGATACACGAAAACAGTGCCGTAGCGGAAATCAGCAAAGAGGGCACCACCGAGTTGTCTAATCTCAGAAGGTGTTTTCACCCAGCTCGATGTTTTCGTGTCGAAGTTTCCGAGTTTCTGCAATTTGCGATATTGCTCTTCCGTTAAAGGTTCAATGCCCATGGCAACAGCCATATCAATCGCGTTATGTTCCGGCTTATTTTCTTTCCTGGACTCCTGTCCTTCACGGTCGTAACAAACACTTCTGCGGCCTTTGGGACTTTCCGCTGAACAGTCATAAAAAATGTAGTCGCCCGTCTTTTTATCATGACCAACAAGATCCGGTTCGCCACCAGTTCTTTCCATTTCATTGAGCGACCACAGTTTTTCAGTATTGGCTTCCTGCCTTGCTTGTACTTTAGCCCAATCAAGACCTTTATGGCGCCTCATGTTTTTCTCAAAACGGGCTTTTAGTGTTCTGAGTAGTTCTTCCCGTTGTTCTGGTGACAACTCCTTTTTATTTCTCTTTGTCATAATCTGCTATTTTGGTTCGCGTACTGTGTCTTGTATCCAGCCGTACTTTGTAGCCCAGGGATGAGTTTGAAACGGCATTAAAACTTTGCCGTATTGAGATAACTTTTGCCAAGCTTTTTCTACTTCTACTACCAGCCGCCTGCATTCTCAACCATGCCGGCTGCATATTTCTGCTGAGTCCAAAACGGCTCGAAGTGTCCTGCCGAAGAATGAGCGGGCAGCCCGTATAGCAGCTTAGTGGCTTAGTCGCTCTGTCCGTTTCCTGAGCGGCGGAGAGGGTGGGATTCGAACCCACGGTGACTTGCGCCACACCGCTTTTCGAGAGCGGCACCTTCAACCACTCGGACACCTCTCCTGAGTGCAACGAAATTATATCATACTGCAAAACCGTTGTCCTAAGAGCGTATTCACTCATCTAAAATGTTACTGAAAGAGGTATGGTTAACTCAGCTAAGAATGTTACTGAGGGGAACATGCCGATTGACGAAAAGATGACCGTGAATGAACGACGGAAATACCTTAATCTTATGAGCCCGCGTTATCATAA
>SHYC01000101.1 GCA_009693005.1 Dehalococcoidia bacterium
GATACCGTCCCCTCTTCGGCGGTCGTTGTGTTTCGACCAGCCCAGGGCAGACTTCAAAATAGCCTCAGGCACAGTTGCCTGAGGCTATTCGGGACCCTTATTAGTACGGTGCTACTCGAAGATAGTGGAGACTACCTCTTCCACGCTCCTCTGGATGTCCTTGTCGTCCGTCAGTGCCCAGACTACGGCCACCTGGCAGGCTCGTCTGGGCGCCACCCCGCGCTTGATGAGTTTGCCTGCATATATCAGCAACCGCGTACTCACCCCCTCTTGGAGACCGTGCTCCGAGAGGTTGCGGACCTTTTCTCCAAGCTTAGCCAGATCAAGAGCAATGTCCTCATCTATGTCGCTTTCGTGGGCTATGATCTTCATCTCTTCGTCTCTGGGAGGATACCAGAATTCGATACTGATGAAGCGCTGTCTGGTGCTATGCTTCAAGTCTTTTAGCGCGCTCTGGTATCCCGGGTTGTAGGAGATGACCAGGAGGAATTTTGGGTCAGCCTCTAGAATCTCGCCGCGCTTTTCCATGGGCAATATGCGCCTGTGGTCTGTGAGGGGATGAATAAGCACTGTGGTGTCTTTTCTGGCCTCTACGATCTCATCGAGATAGCAGATTGCGCCAGCCCTGACAGCCTTGGTGAGAGGCCCATCGATCCATTTGGTGGAGTCGCCTTCCAGCAGATACCTGCCCACCAGATCGCTGGCGGTAAGGTCTTCGTGGCAAGCAACGGTCACCAGGGGAAGCCCCTCGCCAGCCATGGTGCGATTGCCCTCCTTAACTGCGTTTACGGAGGTGCCCAGCCTATAGGCCATATATTCGACAAAACGCGTCTTGCCACATCCGGTAGGTCCCTTGAGTAGGACAGGAATCTTCTCATAGTACGAGTTCTCGAATATCTCTACCTCATCACGAATAGGAAGGTAGTAAGGTTCCCTCTTGGCTACATACTCCTCCATGATCGGCGCGCTAGCCGAGGTGTCATTTCTTTGCGTCACTCTAAGCCCCCCTCATTCGATGGCTTTAGTCCAAAGCTCTTTTACCTTTAATCTAACTTCATCAATTGTGCAGTTTGTATCCACTATAACCGCCGCGTGCTTCCGCCGTTCCTCGGCGGGCATCTGGGAAGCTATTCTGGCCTTGATCTGTTCCAGAGTCAGGTTATTTCGGGCCACTAACCTCTCGATGACCGCTTCCTGTGAGGCGTCGGTAACCCAGACCTCGTCCACCAGGGGCGTCCAACTCGCCTCTATCAGTATTGCCGCCTCCAAGACCACGGTCTTAGTCCCCTTCTGACGTTCTTCTTGGAGCATCTTCTCCATCGTGCGGTACATCCAGGGATGCACTATTTTGTTCAACTTGTCCAGATTAGCAGGATCGCCAAATACTAGCGGGCCAAGCTTCCCGCGGTCCACCTCATCCTTCTCGTTGAGAATATCCTTCCCAAAGGCATCGACAACATCCTGCCAGACGTTCTGGTGAGGGAGATAGGCCTGGTGGCCGACAAGATCGGCGTTAATAACCACGGCTCCCTGGTCTGCCAGGGTCTGGGATACAGTGCTCTTACCGGTGCCAATGCCTCCAGTAAGTCCTATTACTTTCATCGTGCTTGTCTCCTTATCCCACCAGCCAACTGGCATTACAAAATTATTTCAGAAGTCCTGCCTGCGATCCTGTGCCTTTTGAAAGCGCCAACAGCACCTGATCAGCAAGACATTGTCATTTCATAGCCCGTGGGGGCGTATTGCAATACGCCCCCACGGGCCGCAATTGCCAATATTTGGTGATATTCCCATAGGATTATCTGTCTACTCGGCGAGCAATTCCTTCAACTTTTCAATGAAGGCAGGCATGACCTGCTTGTAGTCTGCCACCACTCCGTAGCGGGCCACCTTGAACATATTGGCATCTGGGTCTCTGTTTATAGCTACAATGTTCTTGGAGGTTCCCATACCCGCCAGGTGCTGGCTCGCTCCGGATATAGCAACGGCCACATATAAAGTCGGGCTCACTCTCTTTCCGGTCAGGCCAACCTGGTTGCCCGGAGGGGCGTATCCGGCATCGCACGCCGCTTTGGAAGCCCCGGCTGCTCCACCGATTACCTTGGCCGCCACATCTATCGTGGCTTTATATGCCTCCGTGGAGCCAATGCCGCGACCGCCGCTAATTATTAGCTCAGCGCTCTCCAGCTGGACTCCTTCAGAAACCCAAGATATGTGTTCCACAAACTGGGTGCGGTTAATTGAGGGACTCAGGTCTACTGAGATGGTCTCTACCTCGCCCTTCCGTGACGTATCCTTTGGCAGCGGCTCCTGGGTCTTGGGCTTCACTGAAGCCATTTGCGGCTTTGTCTCACAATGCAGAACTGACCTGGCGTTGCCGCCATATACCGGCCGCTCCATTATCATCATCTTGGAGGCAGGGTCTATCTTGAGGTCCAGGCAGTCCATCAGGAGTCCGGCGTCAAGTCGATACGAGAGCATTGGGGCCAGGTCTTGCCCAACCTCTGTTCTACCCATTAGCAGTATGTTAGGTTTTTTGTCCTTTGCGACTTTCTCCGCAACCGCTGCAAAGGAGTCCGGATGGTACTTCCCAAGTACCGGGTGTGCTACGGCGTAAACTCGGTCGGCGCCTGAGGCTATTAAGTCGCTGGTAGTATCCGAGCTTATGTTGTCAGCCATTATTAGAATGGACAACTGTTCGCCCAAGCTATCAGCCAGCTTTCTTCCAGCGCCAAGAAGCTCATAGCATATCGGCGCCGGAGTGCCTCTTACCAACTCTCCAACTATCATCACGCCTTTTTCGTCAGCCATTGCTCTCTTGTCCTCCGTTCTCTGGTTCGTTCGTTCGTGCGTTTGTTTCGATCCTCACTAAGCGGTGAAACTAAGTGGGAGGTATTCTATCAACAAATCAGATAATCTTGGCCTCTCGCAGCTTCATCGCCAAAAGTCTGCCGGACTCTGCTGGGTTTTCGCCCTCGATAATCTCGACCTTGGCCTCAAATACCGGTACAAACAGCCGCTCAAGCTTAGTCTTGGCCCTGGACTTAGCTGCTTCGTTCGGGTCAAACCCAAGCTCTGCCGGACCCCAAACAGGGACTTCCTTACGAGCCGCAGCCATAATATTCCTCAGGGTTGGGTACCTGGGCTGCCCAACCTCCTGGCTGAAGGTCACTACTGCGGGAGTGGCGGACTCGTATACATCTAGGCCGTCGGGCAGGACCCGTTCAAATTTTATCTTCTTGTCGCCAATGATGTCTGTGCTCTGGCCATTGATGAGCGCAGGTATACCGAGCATTTCGGATACTATTATTCCCACCTGACCGCCATCCCAGTCGGCTGCCTGCCTGCCGCAGAGGATGATATCGGCGTCTCCTATCTTCTTGATAGCCGCCGCAAGAGTGTAGGCGGTAGAGTAGCTGTCAGTATACTCGAAGGCCGGGCCATCTATCAGAATACCATCATCGCAACCCATGGCCAGCGCGTGCTTGATAGCGTCTCTTGCAGAAGCCGGACCCATGCTCACAGCGGTAACAGTACCACCGTGCTTGTCCTTAATACGAAGGGCTACTTCAACAGCCTGCTCATCGAAGGGGCTGATAACCGGCGCAACACCAGTAGCAGGTACAACTTTATTGGCTGCGGAGTCCACTCTAAAGCTTGCAGAGGGGGTTTCCGGGTCCGGGACTTGTTTTACCAAGCAGATCATGTGCATGGGCGTGTTTCTCCTCCTAATCAAATGACACCTGAATGGTTTTCGGCCATACTGTAACATTATGGCATAGACGTGTCAAGCGAGCGATCCGCCTGTAACTGTTAAGACTCACGGAGGCGATCTCGGCCTGCCCCGCGATCATCGCCAGCTTCCCCACTCTTTCTAGCCTGGGAACGGGGAGGAGGTTAGTTTTCCGAGTGGGACACCCCTCGGACTCCCTGGCATACGGGCCGCCGCCCTTCTGCACTTCCCGCGGCCACGACGCCTTCGCGCAGATTTGCCATCAAAAGTGAACAGTTCATCCGCACGTTGTTGAAATCGCCTAATCTAATTCGATACGCTCATTTAACATTATTTTCTGCTAAAATTGCAATTACCTCAGAAGTAGGCTACGATGGGTCGCCGTCGGAGACAGGATAAGCTCGGCCTTATACGTTCTGTAGGTTGGGTAGCACCCGTCAAGTGCATTATCTAAAACTGTAAGTCCATGTCCTGGTGGCCGAAATAGGGAAAAACGGCTTGATGGCCTATGAACGGTAGCCATACTCTCGGCATTGGTTCGACCTCTTGTGAACAATGGGTATTTGTAGGGCGCTCCTCACTTAGCCACTCCTGTGTTAGTCCCTGGAACGTCCCGTCGACCGGCTTAGCATTGGCGTCCATCAGGCCCCATATCTTGTCGGTCAGCTCCGGTCCCTCGGTGGTCCAGGCATATGGAGCGCCCCCGAGCACATACTCCGGATGTGAACGGATTTCGCGCCACATCAAGACGTAGTTGGCGGTCCTCCCCCCATCCCAGGCTGGGTCCGCACCAAACTCAGTGACAAAAAGAGGGCGCTCCATGCCTTGCTGTGGCCATTCGTCGAGTATCCTCCGTATCTCAAGAGAGTACACGTTTGCGCCGTACAACAACCATGGCCTCTGCACAGGATCATCCATCAAAATGGCGCTGATCTCCGGCACAAATGGGTCTTCCGCCTCCCGAAATATTACGGGGTGGTCCGGGTCTGTATAGTGTACGATGTCAGCAATTTTTAGATAGAAGATCACAAAGGCTCGTCTCATCTCATCGGACAACTCGCCCATAACTTCGTTGCCTACTCCCCACATTCTAAGTGCCGGATGGTTCTTGAATCGCCCAACCTTATTTGCCGCCTCAAGGACCAACTCACTCAGGAACTCTTCGTTCGTGTAGTCACCGTTTGGCGGCAGGTAAAAGGGCATCATGACCCCTATACCATATTCGTGTGCTATATCAAGGATTTGCTCATCAAATTTGTCTTGATCGACTCCTTTGTCAAAGTCCCATCCCAATATGTGATTGACACCAGCCTTACAAAGGATCTGAAAGTCTCTGCGATAATAAGCTGTTCGATCATCGTCAGTGAAGTTCCTGTATATAGGGTTATACCCCATCCCAATGAAGATCTCTGGAGTGCCGTTGACCATGTAGTGAAAACTTCCGTCTTCGGAGCGCTCTATCGTGACAATGCTTGGGGCAGCCTCCCGCAGGGGGGCGCCTTCCAAAATCAGTAACGTGCTGGACACGCTGTTTTTGGCCGAGAGCAACACAAAGACTGAAAGACATAAGAAGACTATGGCGGCGATAATTTTCATGATCGTGGAGGACTAAAGCCTATTGCAGGAGAACATTACTCTACTCCTGTTTGAGAAATACATCCGCCAAGGCAAAAAGGGAGCCGTCCGTAGGCACGCCATTAGCGTCGGTAAGCCCGAACGAACGGTCGAGTGGCTCAGGCCCCTCGGTCGTCCATACGTATATACTCCCTCCAAGGACTTGCTGGCTATGGTTCCGCAGCATATTCCATTGAATTAGATAACCGCGCGCTCTGTCGGCCGGCCGAAGTCCTGCGGGTCCGAGCTCTGATATTAATAATGGCTGTTTCATTCGGGATGCAGGACCGTTTCTTAGCGCCTGGTCGATTCGATAAGTGAAAAAGTTCATCCCATAGACGAACCACGGTCTGCTCAGACGGTCAGCCTCCAGGGCTTTAGCGATAGGGTCCATGTAGACATCCTCCGCATCACGGTAGATAACCGGATGACTCGGGTCAAGAACGTGAACATAGTCCGCCGCTTCCAGCAGGAAACTGGCAAAGGCCTTGGTTTTCTGAGGCTGGGAAATGCCGATTCCGTGGATCACTTCATTCCCGAGGCCCCACATCCTAATGGCAGGACTAAATTTATATCTTTCAACCCAAATTCGGATCTTGTCCATTAGCTGTCTTCTTATTTGAGGGTCTTGATAATTCCACTTTGGATCAAGCTCAAACGGGAGAACCACGCCCAGTTGGTACTGCGCCGCCTTTTCAAGCAGGAGTTCGTCAAACTGCTCCTGGTTCCATCCTATAATGGTGTTGAATCCCAGCGAGCTTATCGAGGCGAAGTCTCGTTCATATCGGGCAGCCTTAGAAAGGCGGACTCCACCTACAGACGCCAAGTTGTATCCTACGCCTCTTACTTGCGTCTGCACTCCGTTTACATAATAGGAAAAGCCGCTACTATCCGCGGACACAGTTACAACGCTGGGCCTGCTATCGATCGGCATCTCCTGGAATCTATCGACGCTTTTCAGAGCCGCGGGCTCTTCAGTCGCATAGGCCGGTGTCGGCTCAAAGCTAAAGCTATGCGTAAGCGGAGTCTGGAACAGCAAGACAGCGAGGACTAGAACCAAGGGACCGCAGACGCGTCCTGATACTATAAATAAAGGGGATATACGCGTAAATACAGCCCCGCGTTCCAGTTGGATCTTGACACCCAAAAGGCTTGTTAAGCCGATAGCGATGGCAAAGGCTGTAGAAAGGACTATCACATTAAGAGTGATGGGAATCATCCAGGCTGCTGATGAGACGAGCAGCTCAAACCGACTATGGTCCAGTCCCAGAGTCTTGGTGGCGATGAATGAGAGGGCAACGCCACCGCCGCTGTCACCGCTCCAGGGTAATTGTAATTGAGCCGCTACACCATAACCTTGCATTAGAAGAGCCATCAGCAAAACGGAGATCGCTGGCTTTGTCCATGATGATGGGGCGCTTGAACTATATCTTTTCGCAACTGCCGCAGTTAATAAAACTCCGGCAATAACAAAAGTTGTATTCAGTAGGAGACTTGCTGCGTGTATACCTACCGCAGAGCTGCCTGGGGCGAATATCGTCCCGAACCACGTGTCATCCGGCAGCCAGGCGGTTGGAGCCCACTGGCCTGGCGCAATTTGACTGAGTAAATCGCTTCCAGGAAGTCTCAGACTTAGCCTGGGGTTTTGTATGTCGCCCAGCATGTTCAACGCTATGAGGGCGTGCAGATCGTCTCCCGGTGCTAAAGCCGCCGCTCGCTGCACAGGCCACCAGTTGGTCAAGCCGGCAAAGATCTGTGATATAGAGATAAAGACAATGCTGACTAAAATATTTAGTCCTGCCCATACAGCCAGCGTCAAGGCAGCGTGTTCTATTCCAAACCGCAGCCACTTTAGACGAATCACCGGCGGCCATGCTCTTTGGACAAGCAGCTTGGACGTTGCGTACGCGACCAGTAGCAAAGCATCTTTCAGGAGAGAGAATACCTCCAGCGGCGCTAAAATCTTACGAGCCATTTCCGAATAATAAAGGACTGCTGACTGACGTTGTCCCCATCTATTTTTGTGGTCGGGTGTTCCAAGCTTGCCCCCGCTGAGACTGAGATCATTAAGTAAGAATAATTGCACGTAAGACCCACTGTGTCAATACCGTACTGGGGGGCCTCGAAGAGGCTGAAAGTATACTATGTCTTGGTCCTAACATAACGCGGCGTGTCAACTCATATAGGAATGTTACCGAGGGGGAAGTAGTTCACTCATTTAGGAATGTTACCGAGCGGCGCTGGCTACCTCCTTTCGTTTAGTCTCAGGGTCTAGCAACGGGGACTGCCACAGCCTTTCCACAGCCCGGTAGATC
>SHYC01000102.1 GCA_009693005.1 Dehalococcoidia bacterium
CCTAGCTTGCCCACTTATTGTTTGGCGTAGAATAGGATCGCCAATCAATCTCAATACTGCATGTGCAAACGATTTAGGATCATCCTCAACAAGTATATGCGTTCCTGGAAGCGCAGTGATCCCTTCACAACCTATGGACGTGGAAACAACTGGGCATCCTAGAGCCATCGCTTCTAGGATTTTGGTACGCATCCCGCTGCCAATTCGCAGAGGTACAACCATGATGGCACCCGAAAGATAAGGTCTAAAGTCAGGTACAAAACCGGAAAACCTTATTCGCCCTTCGCTTAGTGCTGTTAACTCGGCTCGCCGTTCATTGCTATAGCGTCCCACAACGGTAAACACAATATCAAGACGCTGGTGTTGTATCATAGGAAAAATAGTGCTTAAAAAGTAACGCAACGCATCAAGGTTTGGACTGTGATCCTCACCGCCTAAATATACTAAGCCATTGTAAGACGCCAGCGACTCAACGGGCTTGAGATAATTTGTATCCACGCCAAATGGTGAGACCGAGACACTGAGGCTCGGCTCCAGACGCAGGATCTCTGCCCGATCCGCCTCTGTAAAAGTAAGGAGCTTATCAAAGCGGCGGTAAAGCTGAAGCTCCTGTTTTTTGAAAAAGTGGTAGTTCTTCATGCCCTGCCACTTTTTGAACCAATTAGTCTCGATTTGCAGCTGCCTAAAGGCCCGAATGTGTGGTATCTCATGCTCTACAAGCAATAAGGGTACTGGGGCTACCGCCGGTGCAATACTTGCCGTCTGGATGAAGTGGAACTCCATCGCATCAATTTGTCCTTGAGCCAGCACTGCCGCCACTGCATGTTCCAGCTCTGCGGACACTAGAGTGGACAGCGAATCGTACATGAAGGGTAGAAGCCCCTTTCGTTTCCCAGACCGCCCCTTTACACGGGCTGGCAATAGTGTAACGTTGTCATTCCACGCGTCCTCTAAAGCGCTCACCTGTTCCATTTCCTCGTCAGACCAGACACCCATGATCGCGGTAACTTGGTGGCGCTGGGACAGACCTCGGATGAGATAGAATAGAGCAGCATCACCCCCGGAGTCTACAGGGTAAGGTATGCGCGGCATCACGATGGCAAGACGCATGGTACTCCTAAAACGGCATATGTTACCTTTTGGTTGGATACGAGAATCTGATTTACCCTCGGCTGACAGGGGCTATGGGGATATCAACCGCCCTTTATCATGGCTTTCCCGAGCAAAGATTAGCTGACTAGCCCTGGTTTGGTTTGAGCCACAGGGGACAGTCACCGAATTTGCGCAGGGCATAATGCAAGATACCAGTCAGCATGGCCCGGCGTTGGGCCATCCTTCCGCCGAAAGTAGGCGCTGACACTCCGCGGAACGCTAACCAGAAAGACCAAAAGGCTCGTCGGTAAGTTGCGGGCTTCTTGTGGCGCGGGATGTTTCGCTCCATCCACAAGAGCCAGTTCCTGGTCATAAAGTACTTCCGCATCGGGCTTTCTTCACCGCCGAAGGATCTGGACACTTTATGCCATATCCTGGCTTCAGGCACCACAAGGCATACATAGCCAGCCTTCCGGGTACGGAAGCACCAGTCACTGTCTTCGTAGGTCAAGAAGAACTTCCGCTCCAGCAGCCCTACCTCACGGAGGACTCGAGCAGATGCGAAAAGTGCGCACCCACAGATGTAGTCCGTCGCTGCGATGTTATCAAATTGATGGTCGTCATCCACTTGCCACCCACCAATATGGGAGAACTGTGCACGTTGCTCCTCCCACTTTCCGCCCGCATACCAAATGCGGTTGAGATCGTAGTAAAAGTAGATCTTGGGGCCCAGAACTCCTGCCTCTGGATGACCCAGCGCTGCACTAACTAATTCGGATACAAACCCCGAATCAACTATAGTATCATTATTCAGCAGCAAGACGTAATCTGCCCCATTTTCCAGGGCATAGCGTATGCCAACATTGTTGCCTTCGGCAAACCCCAGATTATCCCTGTTAATTATGAGCTTTACCTGCGGGAAAGATCGGGATACAGACTCCGCCGTGCCATCTACGGAGCCGTTATCAACGACGACTATCTCAAAATTAGAGTAGTTTACAAAACGCAAAGATGCGAGGCACTCAAGTGTATCTCCTTTGCCATTCCACGTGAGGACGATAACGCAGACCATAGGGTTAGCTAGGGCTCTACTTGCCATCGATTAGTGCCTTCGTCACAGATTTAAACATCCGCATTTGAAGTACCAAAAGCTTGCGGGCGACTAAGAACAAGAAACGCTGCCAGTAGGGCTTGTGAAGCAGTAACCCGTCGGGGTTGACCGCGTACAACAATTCCTCTGTTATACTAAGCCCCGCGCTCACGGCGATACTAGCCAGTTCACGCCTCGGCTGTTTGGCGTGTTCTGCATTAAGGTCAGAGAAGCCCTTCTTTTCCCAAAACTTGGCGTAGCTTATCGCCCAGTAGCTGCTCATGAGCACGCTCAGGCAGAGGTGTAAGGTAAGAGTTCATCATGCCGGCCCAAAGCGTCATAGACATCCCTTCTAACCATGACAGTGCACCATTGGGCGACGGTCCCCTTCGATGCGAGTATTCTGAACATCTCAGGAACGCTCAAGATTCGGTCCCCTTCAAAGATCTTTCGCCCCCATAATTTATTGCCTAGTGAATCGATTTCATTGTAGGCGGAAAAAACCAGGCCCACATTCGGGTACTGGTCTAATATATTGCTCTCCTTTTCCAGGATGTCAGGCGCATACAGGTCATCTTGGTGCAGGCAAGAGATGTAGTTGCCTCGGGCGCGAGCGATACAAGCGTTTGTGTTTGGAACGAGTCCAAGGTTAGATGGGTTGTTGAAAAGAGAGATTCTTGGATCCTTAAATCCGTTTAGAATTTCCTCGGATCCATCGGTGGACCCATCATTACCGATAATGAGTTCAAAGTCCTGGCACGTTTGCGCCAGAACGCTGTTGATGGCAGCCTCCAGGTAACGCGCACCGTTATAGACCGGCATATAGACCGTAATCTTAGGGGCTGCTTTACTCATATCTAGCCAACATAATTACCACCACCTCACTTCCGGCACACGGCGATAAGGTAAGTGGCATCGGCAACGATGGTGGGAGATATCTCTATGTCGCTGACCGAGATAGCGCTGGAATTGTTGATCGGGCTGGACGGCCTCCCATCTCCGGCCTCCGGCCCGGCCTGGGGCATCAGCCCGCGGTACCATCCGTATATCTTTTTAAGGACGCCGGGAGGGAGAGACTTCAGAAGAGCATCGGGTATAAAGCCCCGCAGGACCACCAAGGGCAAGCGCTGCATCCTGGCCTCCAACTCCCCAACCCTGGCCTCAAGTTGCTGGGAGCGAAGAAAGGCGGGGTGCTGGCGCTGGCCATAAAGATCAAACCGTGAGAAGTGGCGGCCCATTAGCTCTTGAAACTCTTCCAGAGAGAGTTCACTGCAGTGAAAAGGATTCGGCTCCTCCAGGAGGTGGTTGTAGGGTTCTTCGTTGGGCGTTGAAAGCATGAACACTCCTTCCTCAGCAAGGACCCTCGTCACTTCATCCAGGAACTGCTCCTGTTCCTGGATGTGCTCCAGGAACTCGAATGCCACAACAACATCGAAGGATCTACTGGCAAAGGGCAGGTGTCTACAGTCTGCCACTTCATACGCACTGTTTTCTTTACTGTAAACCTCCGTGGCGTAGCGTACGGCGTCGTGGTCTACGTCGACCCCCACTACCCTGGTGGCGAAATCTGCCAGGTAGCTGGCCCCATAACCAGTGCCGCAGGCCGCATCCAGCACAGCTTTCCCTCCCACATAAGGGCGGCAAAACTCGTAGCGGGCCATATGCTCGACATAGGTCGGGTAGTTGGGATGGCCCGGCGTCATAATATCAGGGGTTACGCGTTCCCCAGTAAAGTTCACGGCTGCTCCCTCCTTGATGTCGACAGCGTCTCGCCAGCTTTCTGCAGAAGTTGCCATCTTGGAAACATGGCAATCAGACCGTTCTCGTACTGAGCGAGCCTGGCTGATTCAAAAGATATGGGGATTATATCGAAAATAGCGGCGTCCATGACTCGACCTATTGAGGCGCCGTTGCGAGCCGCGTTCGCATGGTGACCTCCAACCCTCACTACATACCGTCCAGCACGCAAGAAGTGTTCCACCTCTGCCCGAAGCGTGTAGTGCCCAGGTTCGTAGTTCATGTAAGTTGGTTCCTCCACGGGATAGTGAGAACTAGCAATGGCTAGACCTGTCACGGTCGCAATCTCAAAACCGATACGCACCGCATTAAGTGGCCGGTTTACTCTGAAAGATATAGCTATCGTGATCGGTTCTCCGAAGTGAATGTTCCGAGTTGCGTTTCCCGACGAATCTAGAACGAGTGCTTGGGTAAAATCTACGCTCCCATCATGGTCTATCTGTCGCTCCATAATACTAGAATCAATTGCTACTTCTCCGTCGGTAGACAGATAGGTTAAGATAGCCTCATCTGTATTGGCTATTAACAAAACTGCCCCCGACTCAAGTACCATGCACTCACGGCAGAGTTCTGAAATCGCAGCCATATTATGACTGACGAAGAGCACGGTTCGCCCCTCACCTGCTATCTCGCTCATCTTTCCCAGGCATTTCCTCTGAAAGGCGGCATCGCCAACAGCCAGCACCTCGTCTACCAGCAAGATCTCCGGCTCCAGGTGAGCGGCCACTGCAAAGGCCAGCCTGGTGTACATGCCGCTGGAGTAGCGCTTGACAGGGGTATCAATAAACCTTTCTATTCCAGCAAACTCTATTATATCATCGAACTTGCGAATGATCTCCGCTCGCTTCATTCCCATGATGGCCCCGCTGAGATATATGTTATCCCTCCCGGTGAGCTCTGGGTGAAAGCCAGTCCCTATTTCCAAAAGGCTGCCTACGCGACCGCGGATCTCTGCATATCCCTCTGTAGGCTCTGTAATGCGGGTGAGCACCTTAAGAAGAGTGCTTTTCCCTGCGCCGTTACGGCCAATAACCCCTAATACCTCGCCTCTCTTGACTTCAAAAGAGACGTCCTTCAGCGCCCAGAAGGTTTCATCCGGTTTATTTCCGTTCTGACTTTGTCGGAATACCGCCGAGGCCGCATTGGACAACACATCTCTAATGGTCTCGTACTGGGCCTGGCGCTCACCAATACGGTACTGTTTGCCAAGACCCTCCGCACGGATAACTACATCACTCATGTTTCCTGTCTTCCTGTCGATCCTTTATTAAGCAATCAAGCATGGTAGCATGCGCCTCCCACACCAAGGGTGAAAATAGCACTCATCCCGTCATTCTGAGCAGAGCGAAGAATCTTTGCCAGCCACGGCAGAGATTCTTCGCTTCGGCGGAGCTCAGGGTAAACTTACTCCATTCCTCAGAATGACAGTTTCGAAGCAATATGTTATTACATTTGATCATATTATATCGGCGAACTTCCGCTCCATACGGCGGAAGTAGAACATACCGCTGACCAGCATAAGCACAGCAACGGTGGTCGATACAGCAAGCATAGGTCCCGATGGGTCTGCCACCCCAAGTAAGGCCCAACGGAACCCCTCTACCACTCCAGCCATGGGGTTTAGACCATACACAATCCGCCACTGCTCCGGCACCATACTGCTGGGATAGGCTATAGGCGTGGCAAACATCCAAACCTGTGTCAAGAAGGGAACAGTGTAGCGGATGTCCCGATATTCCACGTTCAAGGCCGAGAGCCATAGCCCAATCCCCAGCACAGTCACCAGAGTAAGCAGCACGAAAAAGGGCAAGGCTATTACAGCCGGTGTTGGGTATATACCATAAAATAGCATCATGCCTATGAGGACTATGAAGGCAATGCCAAAGTCAAGCAACCCTGCGATGACGGATGAAACAGGTATAGCCAGTCTTGGGAAATAGACCTTTGTAATAAGGCTAGCTCCTCCCACAAGGCTGTTGCTGGAGTTTGTCAGGGCGAAGGCGAAGAATGTCCATGGAATCAATGCAGTATAAGCAAAGATAGGATATGGCACACCATCAGAAGGGATCTTCGCCAATCGCCCAAAAAATATGCTGAATATTATCATGGTGATAACAGGCTGGAGCACAGCCCACGCTGCCCCTAAGACGGTCTGCTTGTACCGTACCTTGATATCCCTCCATGCGAGGAAGTAAAACAGCTCGCGATAGCGCCACAACTCTTTGAAATCTACAAAGACCCAACCACTTGTGGGACGGACTAAAACCGTCTCTTCAGAAGGGGAAGTATCAGTTTCAACTCTTTCAGCTACGCTGCTCATCTAAAATCCAATACCGTTAGTACAAAATGCTTGTTATAAGAATGTTTGCTATCGCCGTATGCCCTCTAGCCAGAGTTTAGCACTTGCTGCCATTTCCGGCAAAGATTGCAGCCGACGCTATATTATATACTTTGACTGTTTCTTCTGCCGTCTTACCCCAGGAGAATTCTTGTGCCCTCTCAAGTCCCATAGCGGACATTTTCTGTCCAAGACCCTGGCTATCCAAAACATCTAGAATTGCCTTTGCCCACGCCGCTGGGTCGTACGCGTCTGCAAGCATCGCGGCATCCCCTACTATCTCCGGTATGCTCGTACGGTTAGCGGCCACCACCGGGGCGCCGCAGGCCATAGCTTCGAGGGCCGGAAAACCGAAACCCTCATAAAGCGATGGAAAAGCGAAGACCTTGGCAGCCGAATAAAATAGAGGCAGGTCTTCATCACTGACCTCATCAAGGAACCTGACAGCATCTCCTACGCCTAGTTCCTCGGCCAGTCTGATACTTCTGGGACGGCCATAGACGAACCCAGCTGCACCCACCTTCAGCAGCTCAACATCCTTTCTCTCCTCTCGTATTATAGCAAAGGCGCGCAGTAGCAGATTAAAGTTCTTCTTGGGCTCCTCTGAGCCTACAAACAATATATATTTGGTATCTCTGTTGATCCCGTAGTTCTCAAAAAAATCATCCCGCACATCAACCGGGTGAAAGCGGCTCTGATTGACCCCTAAATAGACCACGTGGATGCGCTCTGCCGGTATATCTAGATGGTCGATCAAGGTGTTCTTGGTATATTGAGAGTCCGCTATTATGGTCCCGGCCTTTTTAACCCCTACCATGGCCACTCGGTCGAAAAACCTGTGGGCTGCATGAGTGTAGCTGCTCAGATAGCTATCTCTCCTGAGTAAATAGTGGATAATATCGTGGACCGTGATAACAACCGGCTCCAAATGCCTAAACAGCAGCATGCCGCCCAGGTTCTGGCTGGCAAGATGCAACAGGCCTTCCTCCGGAACTTGCGCCATCAGAGGATAGTTAGTGAGAAAGGTGCGGGTATCCCAGCCTACACGTTTGAATACGCCCTCAGTAAAGTCAGGAAGGTCCGCTGGCCGTGGCTCGGTCATGCATACATCGACGCCAATCTCCCTCAAGCGTGGGTAGAGTTCCTGGGCATATCTGGCCAATCCAGTGCCTCCGCCTTGGACTCTAGCTATTAGGTTGATCTTCATCTTGTCACGGACTCCAAAAGATACGGCAATTACTTTTATCCTTATAGCATCTTCCGGATGGCGAGCTTACTTGAGATACACTCTCTACCATCTGGACCTGAGACTTGGAGATACGTACTCCAGCAACG
>SHYC01000103.1 GCA_009693005.1 Dehalococcoidia bacterium
CAACGGTAGCGTCATCTCGGTACATGGTCTTCAGCAGAACAGAAGATCTCTCAAGGATAGACAGGTGATCCTGGGGGATCACGAAGGGACCAGATCTGCCCAGGGTAATCTGCAAAAGCACCTCTACCATAGCCTCTCTAAGGTTTAGACTCTCCGGAGTTGGGCGATGCAGGACGGCGTGGTCTAGGGCATTTTGTAATGCCCTCCTAATGCCACGATATTCACGGCTGACTTTGTGGTCTATCCTGGCGTCCTCGGCTACCGTAAATAGGTCCTTCGCCAAATTCCGGGATGGAAAAAGAGAAAAAAAGCGCTCGAAGTCTACCGCATGGCTCCTGTCCTGTCGCAACTCCCGTTCCAGAGACTCTCTAAGATTTTGAAAAACAGCTCCCTCTTTTGAAAACGAAAAGCCATAGGTGTAGAATTCCTGATGTGCAGCCTGGTGAGTGGCCAGAACTTTGTAAGACTCAAAATTCATATCTTTGGAGTCGAACTCTTGCATCCTTGAGGGAGCGAAAATAGCGGCTCCGTCGTAGGGTATCTGCTCCACCAGAGACCAGCTGGCTCCCTTACTAGTTATATCTTCAGCGGGCAAAATAGCGATGCTCTTTCCCATCAGGGCCTGGCAATAGAGACGAAGTACATCCCTTACCTCCTGGAGGTCCACGGCCGGCGTTAGGGAGTAGAGAAGGTCCATCGCCTCTTTAGATTCAAAGCGGAAGAAGTTAACACCCGCAGCTTCATGTGCTTTCAAGAGGCTCATTCCTTCCTTGCACCACAACTCAACCATTGGCGGGTCCAACCGCTCGATTATGTTGGGAATGTTCTTCATAAACTCCCTGGCAGCCGTTATCGAGGACTTTGCCAGAAGCCCGGAGAAGCGTGACACTATGGCCCCGGCATCACCTTTAAAGCTGCTTTGGAACCTCGACACATGACCCAAATAGGTAATGAGGTTGTCTGGCGAGGCGCTGTCTACGACGCTTATGGCGCCGAGCAGGTGCGGGCGATGCTCCGGCTGCATCCCCAGATAGGTTCCCAACCCAACATCCAGCAAAGGCCGCACACAGGAGATATTCTCCTCTGATATCAATGAGGCTGTGCTCAACAACGACTGAAGGGCATCGTCGTCCATAACCTGAAACAGCCTGGAAGACAAGGACAGTACTTCCACGGCGAGGTCGTTTGACCATTTGCTTACCCTGGTCAATATCTGAACCAATACGGCCGTATCTATATAACGGGAGTCGCGGGTCAGCCTCGGACTTGCTTCGAAGAAGCGGCATGCCAAAAGCTCCGGAGCTCCGGGATACTTGTAAATGCTTACCCCTAGATTGACCCACTTTGCTAGTACCTCCTGGTCGAGCGCCGGAGCCATCGAGGGGCTGGCCCGGAAGAAGGAGGTGGCAACAAGAACTGAGTCTCTTCCTATTTCGGTGCCAAATTTGGTCCAGCTAAGAAAAGGGGCCGGACCCAAGGTCTCTGCCAGCACCGGAGACGCCTTAAAGTACTCCAAAGTGGCCTCCCACGACGTGCTTCCGGTGGTGTACAGCTCGGCTCCGCCCAGCGCCCATGCGTCAGTAATATCCTGGCCTACCGCATTGCTGACGGCCGTGGACGCAGCTTGAAACGCCTCCGACACGGTGGGGGAGGAGTTTAGCGTTTGCAGAACTTCTTCAAGTATTGTAGAACTCATAATCTGACCAATACCTCGTCTAGTTATCAACGAACGTTAGCGCTGTTCGCAGTCCATGATATACGCTTAAATTATTACCACTAATTTCTCGTTACCTCAGGGCGGTTATTAACACGAGACAATATAGACTATACACCTTAGAATACCAGGGAATCCCCAAAAAAAGATTTCGTAACTGTTCGGACTCGCGGAGGCGACCTAGCCCCGCCCGGCGACCATCGCCCCCTTTCCCCCTCTTCCTGGCCAGTGAAGGGGGAGAAGGTTAGTTTTCCGAGGGGACACCCCTCGGACTCCCTGGCAAATGGGCTGCCGCCCTTCTGCGCTTCCCGCGGCCATGGCGCCCTTGTGCGGATTTTCCCTCAAGAGTGAACAATTACTAGGTATCTATTCTCCACTCAGGCTGTTTCGGGTCAAGGACTCCAGCCCTTCTCTCCACGCCTTCCCCAGGATTGGCAGCGCAACCCGGACTTCGCGGTTAACGTACAAAGAATCGCCACCGGCTGTGCCAAGCCTCAAGACCGGCACTCCTTTTCTCATCGCTATGGTCTCCATCTCCCCAAGATTAGCTGGGCTAACCGACACGACTATTCTCGACGGCTTCTCACCAAATAGCGCTTCGTCCAGCCGGTTTCCGTCCGAGGGGTGTAATTCCAGGTCTGCCCCGATGCCGCCAGCTATGCAACTCTCGGCCACAGCAACCAGCAGGCCGCCCTCCGACGGGTCGTGGGCAGACTTTACAATACCTGCACCGATAGCTTCAAGACACGCCCGCTGAAGAGCTGATTCTTTATCAAGGTCTATTGTTGGTCTTCCTGCCACAATACCACAAACCAGAGAAAGATATTCGGAACCGGCAAGGCCGCTGGGGTTCCCTGTAACTCCACCATCATCGCCAAGAAGCAGTATGATATCTCCTTCGTCCTTGAATCCCATGCTGCACCGCCGCTCCAGGTCATCCAGAAGGCCGAGCATGCCTACTACCGGAGTGGGGTATACCGCCGAGTCTCCGGATTCATTATATAGACTTACGTTGCCGCTGATCACCGGTATTCCGAGAACCCGGCAGGCCTCGGACATACCCTTTATACACTCCTCCAACTGATAATAGACCTCGGGCCGCTCCGGGCTGCCAAAGTTAAGGCAATTAGTTAAGGCAAGAGGCTCCGCGCCCACGCATACGAGGTTCCTCGCTGCTTCAGCCACGGTCATAGCGCCGCCTGCGTAAGGCTCCAGATAGCATAAGCGCCCATTGCCGTCGGTGGTTAGGGCTATTCCCATCTTTGTCCCCTTGATCCTGAGCACCGCCGCATCGGACCCGGGCCCAATCACAGTGTTTATCAGGACTTGGTGGTCATACTGCCTAAAGACAGACTCTTTGCTGGCTATGTTAGGAGAGCCAAGGAGCCGTTCCAGGATGGACGCTACATCATTCATACTGATATCCGTCAAGCTGTCGAAATCATATCCTTGCAGGGCCGCTACCGCAGGGGATAAGACGCCTGCGCGTCTGTATGTTGGCGGGTTAGTCAGCAGAGAGATAGGAATATCTGCCACAACCTCACTGCCGTCCAGAATACGGGCCTTTCCATCTCCCGTGACACGGCCAACCACAGAGGAGTGAAGGTCCCACTTGCCAAAAATTGCCTTTACGTCGTCAACCGAGTCCGCGCCGACTATTACCAGCATACGCTCCTGGGACTCAGACAGCATCAACTCGTAAGGAGTCATCCCGGCCTCTCGCTGCGGCATTTTAGACACGTCTATCTCTATACCCATGCCGCCTTTGGCCGCGCTTTCGATAGCCGCGCTGGTCATTCCTGCGGCGCCAAGGTCTTGAACACTTACCTTTATGTCGCTCCGGGCCAGTTCCAAACAGGCCTCCATCAAAAGCTTTTCCAGGAAAGGATTCCCGACCTGGACCGCAGGCCGACGCTCTTGCGAAGCCTCGCTCAGCTCTACGCTGGCAAACGTTGCGCCGTGAATGCCGTCTCTGCCGGTGTCAGCGCCAACCAGAAGGAGCAGGTGTCCCTCCTCGGACGCCCTCGCGCTGATGATCCTGTCACTCCTGACCAGACCTACACACATGGCGTTGACCAAAGGATTGCCGGAGTAGGTGTCGGCAAAGAAGACCTCTCCTCCGACGTCCGGAATGCCCAGGCAGTTCCCATATCCCGCGATGCCCGCAACTACACCGCCAAAAAGATAGCGGTTCCGAGGCTCCGTGAGGGGACCGAATCGAAGTGAGTTAAGCAGCGCTATCGGGCGCGCTCCCATGGCGAAAATGTCCCGCACAATACCGCCAACTCCTGTTGCCGCTCCTTCGTAAGGCTCAATGGCAGAAGGGTGGTTGTGGGACTCGATCTTCATCACGATGGAAAGACCTTCCCCTATATCTACAGCCCCGGCATTCTCCTCTCCAGCCTTTACCAGGACACGCGGACCCCCAGTTGGGAAAAGACTTAGCAGGGGCTTGGAGTTCTTATACCCGCAGTGCTCACTCCACAGCGCGCCGATCATTCCTAGCTCTACAGAGTTTGGTTCCCGTCCAAGCCGCTCAATGACCTGAAGGTACTCTCCGTAGGATAAGGCTATCTCTTCAAGAATACGACGGTCAACCTTGATATTTGGCGGCACCTATTCTCCTACTCTTTGGCCCAACTGGCGCGCGGTCTGCTTGTAGGCCCAGTCGTTGAGCTTGTGCCACCAGGGGCGTGCCAGGTAGCCGGCGGCTGCCACCCCTTCCTCCGTGGGCCTCGCGCCCTCCCTCACCTCTTTACCCGGCAGAGAGGCGACCAGACTAAAACCTTCCATCCTGACCAGGCAGTTGTTAATATGTCTGATCTCGGTGCGGAACCGGCGCGGCTCCTCCATGGCTGCCGGCGGCAAAAGGCCGGACCTGATACTGAGTTCCAGGATATCCATTCCATTTTCGTCAACCGACCAGAAGCCGGACTGCCCAGGATCTTTATAACATTTTACGAGGGATTCAATTAAACGGGCGCTAACAAAGTCCATCTCTCTGGCTCTGTTTTCATCTCTCTCGTTGAAACGCATAAGTACACTCCAGACGGTATTGTAATTTCAGCCTAACCTACCATTACATCAACGCTCTCCAGAAGAGACCTCCAGATGAATATGCCGTCGGTGCCCCCGACTTCAGGCTCACAGCAGCGCTCGGGGTGAGGCATCATTCCAAGAACGTTGCCCTCCGCATTAATTATCCCGGCTATATTATTTATAGAGCCATTGGGATTTGACTCGGGCGTAACCTCACCCAGTTCATCACAATAGCGAAATACCACCCTGCCTTTCGCCTCCAGCTCTGCCAGAGTAGCGGGATCTGCGAAATAGTTGCCCTCTCCGTGAGATATGGGCACGCTGAGCACCTGGCCGGGAATACAGGACTTTGTGAAAGGCGTCGACACGCGTTCGGTGCGTAGGTCTACCCACTGGCAGCGAAATTGCAGGTGGCGGTTTCGCATCAGGACACCGGGAAGCAGGCCTGACTCGCAGAGAATTTGGAAGCCATTACAGATGCCCAGCACTAAACCCCCAGCATCGGCATGCTTCTTTACTGCCGCCATAATAGGCGAGAACCTGGCTATAGCTCCGGCTCTCAAATAGTCTCCGTAAGAGAAGCCTCCCGGAAGGATAACACAGTCATATCCAGCCAGAGAGGTCTCTTTATGCCAGAGGTAGTTTACCTCTTGTCCAAGCACAGAATCAAGCACATGGTAGCAGTCTGCATCGCTCCATGTGCCGGGGAAAACTACTACTCCAAATTTCAAGGCTGCTCCTCTTGTACTTATTAATGACGGTACAGGCGGCGCCGCCTGTACGCTTTGCGGACTCCGTACGCGAAACGGTTCTCGAAGCATGCCCTGAGCTTAGTCGAAAGCGCACCGCCCTTTCCTGGTTCGAGAACCTCACTACAGGTATCGAGAGCCTCAAGGAACGGGCTAGACCGTGCTGTTCGGGGTTATTATAGGGGGCCGGTTCACGCGCTCTTCGGCTCTATTCTCCTCATGCTCCTTTTGAGGCGCCACCGCGGGCGGCTGGGGGTACTGTATCCTCGGGTGAAAGACCCCCCTCAAAGCTGTTTTGAATGCCGCTTTTATCTTGACCAAGTCCTGAAGCGTAAGGCCGCTTTCGTCAAGCTGGCCTTCCTCAATGCGTTCCGCAACAATTGCATCTACCAGCGCGTTTAGGTCCTCCGGATCTCTGCTACCGCGAGCCCTCGCCACCGCCTCTATTGAGTCGGCCAACATTACTATGGCGGTCTCCTTGCTTGTAGGAGAAGGCCCCGGGTAAGCAAAGTCTGAGGTTTTGACATCATCTCCGTCCTCCACGGCCTTACGATAGAAGAATACGGCCTGGCGCGTGCCGTGGTGCTCCCGCATAAAATCTTGTATCGTGTTGGCAGACGATACTGGTCCTCCAGCTGCACACCATCCTTAACGTGAGAGATGATGATGGACGCGCTAATGGCCGGGTCCAGACCATCGTGCACGTTTTCACCTGCTCGCTGGTTTTCGATAAAGAACCCTGGGTTCAAGAGCTTTCCTGAATCGTGGTAGTACGCACCCACCCGAGTCATCAGGCTATCGGCTCCAATTACGTCGGCCGCCTGTTCCGCCAGGTTCCCTACAATCAGAGAGTGGTAGTAGGTCCCAGGGGATTCAAGCAGCAGCTTGCGCAGTAGGGGATGGTCCGGATGGGCAAGCTCCATTAGATGGAAGCTGGTGGTTATCCCAAAAATGTGTCCCAATAACACAACAAACCCTACAGTCAAGGCAGCAGAAAGGAAGCCACCACTCATTACGCCGAGTATCGCCCAACCTAGCCTGTCGAGGTACCTATCCGGAGTCAGCAGCCAAAAGACAAGGACAATTGCCGCTCCCGCGACCCCCACACCTACCCCGGCAGCAAGATACTGGTGCATCTTTTTGGCCTGCCATATCATCAATACACCTGTCAGGCTGCTGGCAAAGTAGAGTGTTATCTTAGCAAGGGGGTCAAGTGGGCTGGGGGACAGGAAAGTCAATAATTCCGGAGATAGGGTTGATGAATAGGTGACCATGATACTAAGAGGTAAAGATACCACTACAGCAAGGAAGGGGTTCCAGAGGGTGGCGATAAGCATAGGAGCAGTGGCAAAGGGGAATAGATAGACCAAAAGGTCTCTTCCGGGCAGCAGTAGCTTAGCTGAAAATACCATGGTGCTGATAATTACTACCATAAGCAGCACACGCTTGGGTGTAACAGGGGTGTTCACATGCCCCTTAATAAGATATATCCCCAGACCGACGCAGAACAGCGATGACAACCCGATATTGCCCAGGACCTCAGCAGACCATTGCATTTGTCGGTCTATTAGCTTAGATGCCTCGAGCTTTTCCATATCAACAGGGGTGATGATCCCGCCGTCTCGGAGTATTGTTTCCCCAGGCGCGATGGACAGGCGGACCGGCTCTATCGATCCCGTTGCCTGTTTCCTGTTTTTTTCGGTTTCTTCAATATCCACGGACAGGTTGGGTAAGATAAATACTCTTCCAATCTCGGTAGCGACTATTACTTGAGGCGCTCGGAACTCCGAAGGCACCTTCGAAAGCACGGACTGGCGTACTTGGGCCAGATCCTGTGGTCTTATCTTTTCACTCATCGCGGCGACAACAAGCTGCAAAGCCACTTTACTGCTCTCGAGCAACTGGTCATCGTGTATTTCGACGATATAATTTATGACCTGTTGCGAGAGGGTTGGATCTTTGATCTGTTTGAGCGACCCCACCTTTTGCTCAAGAGATAACGATGCGTCTCCCTTTATGGCCTGTATACGGTGTAGTACATCAGCAGCCGCGCTTTCTTGGCGTTCGGCCACAGATGTATCGTACACCAGCAC
>SHYC01000104.1 GCA_009693005.1 Dehalococcoidia bacterium
CTCGATGGGACGTCTGAAGCGCTGGTGTGAGTGATCTCATAACTGGACACTTTTCGCTAAATATAGGTAAGCACAACGTTTATAGCAGAATGCTTCACACTTAGATCTCCTCTGCCTTTTGCCTAAGTTATGCCGTAGTGAGTAATTAAGTCTCAGAGTATCTTATTGATATAGAGAGCCGAACATGGACTACATGGCGCAAGCCATTGCTCTAGCTAAACTCTCCATTGGCGCTACCAGCCCCAATCCGGCTGTTGGCGCAGTCATCGTTAAAGATAAATCGGTAGTAGGAGAAGGCCGCACCCAGCCGCCAGGCTCGTGGCACGCTGAGATGATGGCGCTTCAACAGGCTGGAGAGCTGGCCAGGGGCGCAACAGTGTACGTCTCTCTGGAGCCTTGCCGGCATTATGGGCGCACGCCGCCGTGCACCCACGCGCTTATCTCCGCCGGAATAGCCGAAATACACATTGCTACAGTAGACCCCAATCCGCTGGTTGCCGGGGCCGGCATCAAGGAACTGGAATCAGCCGGCATTCGCGTCGTGCAGGGGGACATGGAGGAGCAGGCCAAAGAGCTGATAGAGAGCCATGCCAAGTTCATTACCACTGGCACACCTCTCGTCATAGCAAAATTTGCAGTTAGCCTCGATGGGAAGATCGCCACGCACACCGGCCACTCCAACTGGATCACCGGTAATGAGGCTAGAGAGCACCTTCACACTATACGCTCTCAGGTGGATGCCATAATGGTGGGCGTCAACACGTTGATCGCCGATAATCCACAGCTTACTGCCAGGCCCGGCAGCGGGTATCCGGTCAACCAACCTCTCAGAGTGATAGTGGACAGCAGGGCCCGCACTCCTGCTGCAGCTTTGGCCTTGAAGCAGCCTCCCAGGACGTTAATAGCTGTGACTGAGTCCGCGGACCACCAGGCTGTTGCCGCGCTAAAGCGAGCGGGCGTCGAGGTAGCGGTCATGCCGTCCCAAGGCGGAAGGGTAGACCTTTTAGCGTTGATGCATGAGCTAGGAAGTAGAAATATCACCAGCTTGCTCGTGGAAGGTGGGGGTGAGATTCACGGATCTCTTTTCGACCGGGGCATGGTGGATAAGGTGATGGCGTATATAGCTCCGGTAATTATTGGTGGTGAGGACGCTGTCTCTGCTGTGGCAGGCCGTGGCGTGTCAAGCATGGATGCCGCATACCGGCTGTCTAGAGTAAAAGTGCAGCGATTAGGGGAGGATATTTTGGTGGTGGGGTATGTAGACCACCCGGCTATTTCTCGACTGTAAGAGGGGTACTATGTTTACAGGCATTGTCGAAGAACTAGGAATAATAAAGAGCTTTGGAGACGGCCTGCTGGTTATCAGCGCTTCCAAGGTATTGGAAGGGACAAAGCCTGGTGACAGTATAGCTGTCAATGGCGCTTGCCTTACGGTTACGTCACTCGACGACCACTCTTTCTCTACATCTCTGATGCCGGAGACAACCAGAGTCACAAACCTGGGATCATTGCAGCCGCAGGGTCAGGTTAATCTGGAGCGTTCTCTGGCTCTTGGCGAGCGATTGGGAGGCAGCATAGTCCAGGGCCATGTAGAAGGCGTTGGGACCATTAGGTCTCTGGAGGCTGATGGAGAGGCGGTAGTGGCTACCTACAATGCGCCTCAAGAGCTGATGAAATATATAATACCAAAGGGCTTCATAGTGGTCGATGGTGTCAGTCTAACCGTGGTAAAGGTACAAGACCGTACCTTCTCGGTGTCACTGGTCCAGTTTACTCAAGAACACACCAATTTGACCTCTAAGATGCAGGGAGACGCCGTAAACCTGGAGACGGATATTATTGGGCGGTATGTGGACGCGCTGCTACGGGACAGCGGTCGCCTTAGCTAAACATGACTTTGGGCGGACGAGCGCAGATTAACTGGCGTCTTGAGCGGACAGTTTCCTGCCATGGCCAGCTGCCATGGCCGGTCAGCCTTACGTCTCGGATATGCCACCATTAGGCTATGGCGCCGATAAGAGGCAAATGGTACAGATTGTTTTGACCGGTGTCCACCAAATTTGTCTCGGCCCAGTGCAATACTTCCTCTTCCTGACTAAAGAGAATAATTTGCCGCTCTGCGCTCAGGGCGAGTAAAGTTTCCAGAATCGCGACAGTACGAACAGCGTCACTTTGCACCGTGACGTCGTCCAGCACCAGGGGGCATACCTCATCAGGTTTTGTCAGTAATTCTGCCATCGCGACTCGCAGCAACAAGTAGACCTGCTCTGCCGTGCCGTGTGACAGTAAGTGCGCGGATTTGAGAGTGCCATCGGGGAGCCGCACTCTTACATTCAAGTCTTTTGGGTCCACCATCACCTCTCGGTAATTTTCGCGTGTAATCTGCGGCAGCCGACGGGCTACAGCTTCTGCCAATCTCGGGGCAACATCCTGATGTACGCGCGATTGCGCCTCCTTCAGGAATGTCTCGGTGCGATTAAGGGTGTCACGTAACTTTTCTACCCGCTGCAGCTCAAGATGGGCCTCCTCCAAAGCTTCCACAGCTTCGGGGACCGATCGGAGCTGCGCGGCCTCGGTTTTGATACGACCCTGTAGGTGGTTGTACTGCCCTTCTAATCCTTCGTGCTCTAGTCTTAGCCTATCAATCTGGGCGTCCACATCCGGTTCCAGAATGGTCTTCTCCAGGTCATCCTCGGGAAGCGACTTGGCTAGCAACACAACTGCCTGAGCCTTTTTCCTGCTCGCCTCTGCCTCAAAGTCGGCAAGTGAGCGGTTGCCAAGGAGCCGCATTAGCTCAGCCGCGTCGTGATGCTGTTGGACTATTGCGGCGATCTGCTTCTCCGTTTGCCTAGTGCGCTCTTGCTCGACGGTCGTTAACTCCGCTTGCAGCGCTGACGGAGGTTGCAACGGCCGTTTTGTCGCGGCCCACGCAAGGATCGCGGCTCCAATTATGATTAACACTATTCCTAAGGCTAGAATCGGGACCAGCAGGACCAAGCCTGAACCCAGGGTCATAAGCCCGGCCAACGGTAGAAATCGGGAACGCGAGGCTTCCAAGTATTGGGTCAGTCGTTCCTTGATTTCCCGCTCTTGTTCCTCCAAGTCATGATCAATTGGGGATGTTTCCCGGCGGAGGTCAAATGCCGGCGCTCGCAGTTCACTCTCAGGCAAGCCGTGAGTATCGGGCATCTCGACTTGCTCTGGACGCAACTCATCGGCGGTGGGGCCTGTCAATATAGGCGCTTGCGGGCGGTTGGCTCCGTTAGCGGGAGCGCGTGTGACGGCTGATGCCAGGTCGCCGTCCTCGCCCGCCGAGGGCGGCTTTCCTGACGGGAAACGCGGTTGCAGCGCCCTTGCCTTTTTCAGCTGTACCTGCATTCCGCTCGCTTCGATTAATGCGCGGCGCGCCAGGACCAGGTCCAGCTTTCTTCTCGCAATGGCGGCGTTGACCTTCAACTCGTCCGCCTCAGCGACGATATTCAAGTAATGTTCATGCTTCTGTTTGGCTTCCTCCAGAACGGTATTACACCGCTTAAGCCCGTCTATGGCCGCCTTGAGTGGCTTCGCTCCCGCCAATCCCGCACCCACGAACTCATCCCGGAACACCTTAATGGCGTTCAGTGCCCCTGCGACTGTGGAATCGTCGCTCCCGCCGGCCACGGCTTTTTGCAGGTACCCCTGCAATTGGCCAGACGATTCTCTTACCGCAAGCAAGTCGGCCTGCCGGACGCAAGCCGTGGCGAGAAAGGCTTGACGGTCCAATCCAAGCAGTGTCGCGCCGTCCGGCGCGCCGTCAGTAATACCCAGGTCGTAACGCGCGCCTGTATTCCTATCATTTCCTGACGCGGTCTTGGCTGTCAGATCATGTCTTAGCTCGATTTGATGGCCATTCTTTAGCTCAAGCACAGCTTTGACCACCCAGCGGCCACTCCCAACGTTGGCCCAGGGACGGTGACGCGCTTCAAATATGGTATCGGAGGGGTCTTGCTTCCCTGCTGTACGCCTTCTTCCGCATAAGGCGGCGTACAGTGCGGCGTGCCAACTCGACTTACCGGCTTCGTTTGGTCCATAGAATATGCTCATGCCCGGGGCAAACTCCAACGATTGGTTTGGAGCGAATGGCCCGAACTCAGTTGCCTCCACAGAGATGAAGCGCATTACACCACCTCCAGATCGCTGCGTCCTTCAAGGGCTCGGAGTCCACTGATCAGCACTTTGCGGCGCTGCTCATCATCGATATCGGCAGTTTCCATTACATCCTTAACAAACTGACCGCGGACAGTCGGTTCCAGACTGATGCGATCAAAGTCGTAGGCGAAATGCAAGTCGGGTCCGACCCTGACGGCTAGTGCGTCCAAGCTTGGAGCCACGGTCTCCAGCGCGCGCAGGTTTAGGTCTATATCCGGGCTTATCTCTCCAAATACCGTGATGCGGGCGCAGCCTTCTTTCCCTTGCAGAACACCGATCATCTTGTCCCTGACGTCCTGCTGGCTGCTGCACCCCGTCACGTCAAGGGAAATATCATGGGTCTGATACGAGGAAACCGTTCGCCATTCACGATCCACCTTCACACCGCTAGAATCTGAGGTGACATGGATTATCACTGCTCCTCGTCCTGCATCCTCGCCGAACCTAAGAGGGCAGGGGTTGCCGGGGTAAGTGTGATGGTCGCCGGCCCTCGCTCGATGGTAGTGGCCCAGAAATGCGTGGTCGAACCCTACATCGGTGATGTCCTTTTCCTTAAACGGCGCGTGTCTGACCTTGCCTTCGCCAAGCGCATCATACCCGCCAAGCTCCGAACCGTGGAACAGCGCCAAGTGACGAACCCCGTTGCCGCGTATAATTGGCGGGAATCCGTCTAGAAAGCCTTGCGTAACGGCAGGGTTGTTGTGAGCTGCTCCCCACACGGTTAGCCCAGAATCAAGGGGGAAACTTGTGAGGCTGCTCTCTTTGAAGATGTGGACGTTCGACGTCCAGTCGGCACGCTCGTAGATGCTGGTCCGTCCCATCCAGTCATGGTTGCCTGGCGCTAGATAGATGTCCATAGGGTGAATATCGGCAAAGGCCTTTCGCAGGAAGTGCATGGTGTCTTCAGTAAAGGACTCGTGCTCATAAAGGTCACCACCGCATAGAATGGCATCGGCTTTCTCCGCTCCGGCCAGCGCCACGATGTTTAACAGGGTATCACGCAGTGCCTGTCGCCGCCGTGTCCCGGCCTGGGTGCCTCGGCCCAGCCCTGCGAAGGAGGCGTCAAGGTGCAGATCGGAAAAAAGTACGAACTTCATGGTCTATCTCCCACATGGAGCGCCTAGGTATCGCATTACGACGCCGGAAACAGGCCGGGTGACTTCGCGGGACTTAGGCGGTATAGCATTGGTACGCCTGGGCCAACCGATGGTCTTACTGGACCGAACGGCAGCACCAAAAGTTAGTTACTCCCAAGACTTTATCGTTATCGTCTTGATCTTGGACGTGTGGCGCTGTCGGCGCATGTCTGCTGAGATATGGCTAAGGCGTCTGCTCACTTCGGTCCTGGGCTAATGTCGGTTCTCCCGAAAGTGCCTCCGGAACGATAATTGATTCATCGTGACGTGCGAGCGAGGCGTGTCTTGATACTGATGTAGGGTAACCTGTTTTTAGGGGCTCTGTGGTTAATGTGGTGTTGAGTCTCCTAATCTTAACTCCCATATCGTTTTCTACCGCGTCTCTGACAATCTGCAGTACGTTGTTTGCTTCAGTTAGATAACTGTCACTGGTCGTCTGAACCGCGATGGTAATGTCTGCGGCGGACCCGCTGCTGTTGACGATTGGGTCTACCTTGACCACGAAGTCCATCTGACCTAACTCCTCAATGCTTCGGTCTCGGACAGCTTTCACGCCTATTCTCGCGTTTCCACCTTTCAAGCCGGCGATCTGAACATCATCCTTGGACTCTGGTGATAGCTCGGCGAGGAGAATGAGCAGGCACAATAGGATAGTGATGCCACCGACGCCAGTAACTACAAGGCGCAGCGTGCCCGGATTGTTAGCAGCAAATAAGGCGAAAGACCTTAGGGCGGTCTCCATGTCTCTCGGCGCGGACCAGGATATCCAGATGAGCGCTACGGCTGTGAACAGTATCGTCAGCGAAGACAGGGTAACGAATACTTTGTTTAATAAGTTCATCGCTAAACTGTGTCCTCGCCCCAGACAGAGTCATTGGAGGCAACTGAAACAAGTCTTGTCGCGGATATTTCCCCTCGTTTTTGCCGAATATCCTTCGAATAGACTCTGATGTAATTATCGGTCAAGCCCGTCCATGCGCTGTTTGTGACGCCTTCCTCCTCTAAGTCTTTCTTCACCTCCCACAGCACTGGAAAAGATAATCCTATCATTCTGTTCAAGAACCTGGAACCGCGTTCTGAATCTAGGGCCAGCAACTTGTCCACGCGCTGTTTCTTAATCTTATCATCTACTTGTTCTTTATTCTTCGCGGCCGCGGTCCCCTCTCTTCTGGAATAGGGGAATAAGTGCATAGCAGCAAAGCCCGTCTCGTCGCAAAATTGGTAGGTGTCTTCAAAATCAACTTCAGTCTCACCAGGGTACCCCACCATGACGTCGGTGGTTACACTCACGTTAGGCACAGCCCGTCTTATCCTCTGTACCGCCATCGCAAACTGCTCAACGGTGTAGCGCCGGCGCATGGCCCTTAGGATGGTGTTGCTGCCGCTTTGAAGGGCCATATGAAAGTGTCTGCACATACGAGGATCGTTCCAAATCTCCAACAGCTTTGGGCTTATATCCTGGGGTTGGAGCGACGAGATGCGTATCCTTGGCACTGAGGTCTTATCAAGGAGTATCTTGAGCAGTTCTACCAGCGGGCCCGTATCGGAGTTATTGATAGCCTTTCGCCCTGGACGCTCCAGCCCGTAATCTCCGAGCTGTGTCCCGGTCAGGACAATTTCTTTGCAGCCTCTAGCCTCCTTTTGCCGCACTTCTTCTACTAGCGCAGTCAATGAGAAGTGTCGAGATGGCCCCCTCACCTTTGGTATTATGCAATAGGAGCAGACGTCGTTACACCCTTCCTGGATCTTTACGAAGGCCCGCGGGTTCTCTGGATATGCCGGCTCTCTTGAGTTACAGGTATCGGGGAAAAGCTCTTTTGTCGAATAATGCTCCGCAACAGCGGATAAATCGTTGCCGGCGCATAACGCCTCCTTGACCAGCTCCACAAGCCTGGGTTTGGACTCGTTCCCCGCCACGATATCTACAACGCCCGTTTGCGTCAGGGCTTCCTTATCACGTTGGGCGTAGCATCCCGTTGCTACGATAAGAGCGCTCGGATAGCGCCTCCGGGCCGCTCTTAGTAGCTGACGTGACTTCCGATCGGCAATATGGGTGACCGTGCACGTGTTGAGGATATATACAGTGGGAGTGACCCCAGAAGGGGCCGGATCAAAGCCGGCCTTCTGGAAATTGTCAGAAAGGATCTCGGAATCGGCAAGGTTTAGTTTGCATCC
>SHYC01000105.1 GCA_009693005.1 Dehalococcoidia bacterium
GATCAGCCACGACAGGCTGCGGGAAGATGGCGGTATACAGTGGCCCTGCACCAGCGCTGGCCATCCAGGGACCAGAGTCCTGTATGAAGAGTCCTTCCCCGTTGGCAAAGCAAAGCTCCATCCGATGGGAGAGATCGTCACGCCAGCCGCGCCCAGCGCAGAGCGTCCTCTCCTGTTATCGGCCGGCCTGGACCTCTTCCGCTACGACCGTGAGGTTATGCGTAACCTGGACGGCGGAACGGCAGCAATCCTCGATGCGGATCTCCTGAAGGTCCACCCTGGCGACGCCGCCGCGCTGGGACTAAAGGGCGACGCCGTCCTCCGTATTATATCCGATGATCTAGAAGTAGAGGTAAGCGCACATATCACTGATGACGTTCCGGAAGGATTCCCATATCTGACGTTCCCGGTCCTTGAGCGGCCCGCGGAACTTATGTCAAGTCCAAAGGCAGATCTCGTCACTAAGCTGCATAAACTAAATCTTAAGAGAGTCAGGCTAGAGAGAGTAGAATAATTGGCAGAATCCCCGCGACCAAAGGTGGATAGAAAAGCAAGATTACAGATACCACCCCAACTTATACTTAAACACGATCCCCTTGAGCGCTGCAACAACTGGGAAGAAGTAGTGATCGGCCTCAGCCCGGAAGCGGCCATGATAGAGGCCACCCGCTGCATACAGTGTCCTGCCGTGCCCTGCATAAAGGCCTGCCCCGTGCAAAACGATATTCCCGGCGCCCTCTGGCTGTTGGAGAGCGGTGATTTTATCGGCGCGGCCAACAAGTTCAGAGAGACCAGCACCATGCCGGATGTTTGCGGCCGCATCTGCCCGCAGGAGCGGCTGTGCGAGGGCGACTGCGTGGTAGGAAACAATCCCAAGATAAACGTCCGGCCGGTGGCCATAGGAAGGCTGGAGGCCTTTGTAGCCGACCACCAGCGAAAGACCGATGGCTTACCCAGGCCACCAGCAGTCGAGAAAACCGGAAAGAGAGCCGCCGTAATAGGCGCAGGACCGGCCGGGATGACCGTTGCCGAGCTTCTGGCGTCCAAAGGGCACTCCGTCACCATCCTAGACAACTGGCCTGAGCCGGGGGGCATCCTCCGCTACGGAATTCCCAACTTCAAGCTGGGCAAGAGCATAGTAGAGGACAAGGTAGCCTTATTAAGGGACTTAGGTGTAGAGTTCATCAGCAATGTAACCGTAGGCCGAGAGGTGAGCGTAAGCCAACTGCAGGATGAGTACGATGCGGTGTATTTGGGCCATGGGGCGAGTATCGGAGCATCGCCAAACGTGCCGGGCGAGCATTTCAACGGAGTCTACTATGCCACAGACTTCCTGGTTAGAGGCAACCTCACTCCGCATGAGCTTCCTGAAGGACAGAAGGAGAAGCCAAAGGTAGGCAAAAGAGTCGTCGTCATAGGCGGCGGCGACACCTCATCGGACTGCGTACGCACCGCCGTACGCCTGGGAGCAGAGGACGTGACCTGCCTATACCGCCGCACCGAGTCCGAGATGCCCGGAAGGATTGAAGAGCGGACGCACGCCAAAGAGGAAGGCGTAAAGTACTTCTTCCTTGCCGCGCCGCTGCGGTTTATGGGCGACGATGACGGAAATGTAACCGGCGTGGAGTGCGTACAGATGGAGCTGGGAGAGCCTGACGCCTCCGGCAGGCCAAGACCTGTAGCAAAGGCCGGCTCCGAGTTCGTAGTCCCAGCAGACACCGTGGTTATGGCTGTAGGGTACTGGGCCGATGAGGAGTTCGCGCAGGCAATCCCAGGATTGGAGACGCAGAGAGGCGGACGTATAGTCATAGACTCCGAAACGGGCGAGACCTCGGTGCCCGGCCTCTTCGCCGGCGGCGACAGCGTCCGCGGCGCAGACCTGGTAGTCACCGCAATCGCCGATGCCCAACGCGCCGCAGCGGCTATGGACGCATACCTACAGAGTCTCTCCTCAACCGCGGAATCAGCGTATCAGACTGTATAAACTTCGCCTGTTATAGAGCTACGCTCTTTGCTGCATCTTTAGCTAATGAGCAATCGTTGATGAGGGTAAATATGCCTGGTCAAAAGCAGAGATGGCAAACTGGTCTCTCTCGTGGTCTCAAAAAAGGCCAGGCTAGAGGTGAAGACACTTTATGGAAGCATCTGGGTAATAGACAACTAGCCGGCGTCAAGTTTCACAGAGAGCAGTCGATTGGACCGTACAAAGTTGACTTCATGAGCTTCGAACACCACCTCGTGGTCGAAGTAGACGCGTCTGTGCCGGATGAGACCGCTATCAAGGAAAGTGAGACGCGCAGGACAGCCTGGCTGGAGAAGCGCGGCTACAGGGTCTTAAAGTTTTCGAATAACGAAGTGTTAGAGAATACTGCTGGAGTGCTGGAACAAATACTTCAGGCGGTGCAATCATAGCATTTGTTAAGGCTTGTATTTTATGTCTGAAGAAGTGATATTACAACCAAGAAGCGGACTATCTCAGTCCGACTCGATGACGCCGCCAAGCAGAGAGGTGAGCGGGCCGCGAGGCTCATGAAGCAGTCGGCGGGCGCCTTTCTTGAGAGAGCAGGGGAGGCGCAAGCACGCCAGATTCTCCTTGCCCGGGCTGCAGACCAGTGCCGGAGCGGCGAGACGATCTTCTCCGAGCTGGCTGACGAAACCGGGCTGGCGGTCGAGGAGATCATGCTGGCCATGGGGAGCCAAGGGAAGCAGGAGGCGCTGGAGATGTTTCTCGCCAGCTGCCGCACAGTGACCGAGGCCAGGGGAACCCCTGAGTTCCTCCGCCTTGGGAAAGAGGCAGTGACGCTGGTTCGGAAAACATCGGTGAACATGGAGTCGCTCTGAATAATCCTCTATAATATCCTTTATGACAACCCCTATTTGGAGCCAGTACCTACGGATCAAGAAGCAGTATCAAGGGATCATCCTGCTATTTCGGCTGGGCGATTTCTACGAAACCTTTAACGAAGACGCGGAGACCGTCGCCAGAGAGCTTGAGATCACCCTGACTTCACGCCCCATGGGGAAGGGGCTTCGAGTCCCGCTGGCCGGCATCCCCTACCACGCTCTCGAGCCGTATCTCTCCAAGCTCATAAGCAAAGGCTATCGCGTCGCCATCTGCGAGCAGACCAGCGATCCCAGAGAGAGCAAAGGCCTGACAGACCGAGAGGTGGTTCGGGTTGTAACCCCTGGCACGGTGGTCGAGCCAGCCCTGCTCAAAGCGGAGAGCAATAACTATCTTGCCGCTCTAGTGCTCGATGGAGAGGAGGCTGGCCTGGCCTACGTGGATATATCCACAAGCCACTTCTCTACCACACAGCTCCCCTTTCAAGAAGCCCTCAACGAGATTGAGCGGCTGGGTCCTTCTGAAATCCTCATTGAGGAGGGCAGCCAGCTTCCCCTGTTGGACATCCAAACCAGGCCAACGGAGGTATCCCCGCGCTGGTTCCAACCACGGGGAGCAAGACAGACGCTGCTGGACCACTTCGGCATCTCCACCTTGGAAGCATACGGCTGTGAGTCACTGCCCTTGGCCACCGCGGCGGCAGGATGTATAGTCAGATATCTTCAAGAGACCAAAAACCCTTCGCTATCCCAGATACAGGGGCTTAGCACTTATCACGTTTCGTCCTTTATGGCTCTGGACGCCAGAACAAGACTTAATCTGGAGATATTTAGGACCTCCAGGGAACAGAGCGACAAAGGCTCTTTGCTCTCCACCCTGGACCACACGAAGACGCCGATGGGGAAACGGGCGTTGCGAACCTGGCTGAGTCAGCCTCTTATGGATTTGGCCGAGATAAGGCAACGGCATGATGCGGTCCAGTCCCTCTTTTCGACTCCTATATTGAGAAGTCAGCTCTACTCCCTCTTGGGAAAGATAACCGATCTGGAGAGACTGGTTAACAGAGTGCGTACCGGCCTGGTTATGCCCAGGGAGCTCCTGGCTCTGGCCAAGGGCCTCGAAGCGGTGCCAAAGATCAAATCCGCCATCGCAAACTTCCTTGAGGAGGACCAGACCAAGTTCGTGCAGGGCGTCCGAGAATGTCCGGAGGTGGTGTTACTAATTAAGAGCGCCATCAGCGTGGACACACCCGCTACCCTCAACGATCCTGGCATCATCAAGAGCGGCTTTTCCACCGAACTGGACGCCATAAACTCGGGCGCAAAGACCGCGCGGGCGAAGCTGGCTTCTATGGAAACCAGAGAGAGGGACCGCACCGGAATAAAGTCCTTGAAGGTAGGGTACAACAGGGTCTTCGGATACTATATCGAGATAAGCAACAGTTACCGGAGCCAGGCACCCTCAGACTATATTAGAAAACAGACCCTGACCGGCGCGGAGCGCTATTATACTCCGGAGATCAAAGAGCTTGAGGTGCAGATACTCGACGCGGATGAAAGGCAGCTGGAGCTTGAGCGTGCCCTGTACCGGCAGGTATGCAGCCAGATAGCGGAGAGCGGCGGCGCAATGGCCGAGTGCGCCCAGGCAATAGCCAGGATGGATGTGTTTGTATCCCTGGCAGAGGCTGCAGCACGGAACAACTACACGCGACCTATGGTAACCGCCGGCGACGAGCTAAGAATCACCGACGGACGGCATCCGGTAGTGGAGAGCATGGCGGAGCAGCAGTTCGTACCTAATGATGCCTTCTTAGACAATGGCTCCACTCAAATAGCCGTCATCACCGGGCCCAATATGTCAGGCAAGTCCACTTACCTGCGTCAGATAGCCCTTATCGTCGTCATGGCCCAGATAGGCAGCTTTGTGCCCGCTGAGTCCTCGATCATACCGCTGACCGACCGCATCTTTACGCGCATAGGCGCTCAGGACGATCTATCTCGCGGCGAGTCCACCTTCATGGTAGAGATGGTGGAGACCGCCAACATCCTCCATCATGCCACGGAACGGTCGCTGGTGATACTGGACGAAGTAGGTCGCGGCACCAGCACCTACGATGGTATCTCCATAGCAAGGGCTGTCGTAGAGCACCTCCACAACCAGCCCAGTCTCAGGGCCAAGACCCTCTTTGCGACCCACTACCACGAGCTAACAGAGTTGGCGAGCTTCTTGCCCAGAGTAAAGAACCTGCATTTTGCGGTGTCCGAAGCCGGTGGAAAGGTGGTCTTTCTGAGAACCGTCCTACCCGGTGGCGCCGACAAGAGCTATGGCATACACGTCGCCCAGTTGGCCGGCCTCCCGTCATCGTTAGTCCATCGCGCCCAGGACATTCTCGAGGAGCTGGAAGAGCAGCATTCCAACTCCAACGGATTGGACTCAGGGAAGAAACACAATCGTGGAGCGCCTTCCAGAGCATCCGCGCCGCAACTGGCGCTCTTCAGCCCAGAATCAGAGGTCCTACAGGCGCTTGCATTACTCGATGTCTCTTCCATGACGCCTCTCGAAGCCATCAACAAGCTCTACGAGCTGCAAAAGAAGGTAAAAGGGGAGGGAGCGAGTCCGCGCCCTTGACATAGGGCGGGTTTTCTTGCTAAGTAAATAGTATTAAAATGAGGCGTGGCTAAGGAGTTTCCCACTTTCTTATTTAGTAGGCGCTCGAAGGCGATGATGAATTATAGGACTCTGGGACGGACAGGGCTGACGGTTTCAGCAATGGGATTCGGTGGCGGCGGGATAGGGCAGGTATGGGGACCGACCACGGACGAAGAATGCGTTCGAGCCGTTAGAAAGGCTTTTGATCTCGGCATCAATTTCTTTGACGTGGCGCCATCTTACGGCAGGGGCAAGGCAGAAGAGAACCTGGGCAAAGGGTTGAAGGCGCACAGAGACCAGGCCGTGATAGCCACAAAGGTGCGACTTAGGAATGAACACCTGACTGATGTAGAGGCCGCAGTACGCTCATCACTGGAGGAAAGCCTGCGCCTCCTCCAGACTGAATGGGTAGACCTGCTCCAACTTCACAACCGGATTCGTAACAAGCGTCTTGCACAAGACGCATCATTAGGGGCAGAAGATGTGCTCGGATCAGGGGGAGTGCTTGAAGCGTTTCGGCGGCTGCAGCAAGAAGGTAAGGTACGGTTTGTCGGTATCACAGGTTATGGCGATATCGAATCGCTGGCGGAAGTGATAGAGTCCGGAGGCTTCGACACCGTCCAGATACATTACAACATTATCCATCAGAACTGCCTTGGCTCCAAAACGCCAGTAGTGACAGAATGGCCGCAGCCGTTGGGTATTCTACCCCTTGCGGGGGAGCACAACCTTGGGGTAATAGGCATACGTTCGCTGGCAGCAGGCGCCCTTACAGATGCCGTCGACCGACCATATCAGCCGGACTCTGAACTGGCAGGGGACGTTAGGAAGGCTGAGGCCCTCAGATTCTTGCTGAAAGGGCCGGCCAGAACCCTATCCCAAGCCGCCATGCTGTTTGTGCTTATGAGCGAACAGATCCATACGCAAGTACCTGGCTTCAAGAGCGTGGCGGAGGTGGAGGAAGCAGTGGGCTGCTTAGACCTTCCACCGCTTTCGCGGTCCGACCTTGAAAACATCGAGAAACAATACGGAGACAACTTCGGCGTCGTCTCGCCATGAGCATGGGCTTGTCCACCAGATGACTTTTTTTCTAAGGGTCTGGCGTTGGTTATTATGGGCGCTCCATCGGGTAATTACAAAGCCAGACCCATCTGCGGTCTGACCCAGTCCGCGTGCTTGACATCGGACAGCCTTTCTTGCTACATTAACTGTGGACATATCCGTTGTTCACATGCGGCCCCGTGGTGTAGCGGCCTAACATGCCACCCTGTCACGGTGGAGATCGAGGGTTCGAATCCCTTCGGGGTCGCCAGCAATCATATGATAAACCTCCCAGTCTTATGACTTGGGAGGTTTTGGCTTTAATGCTGGTACAGCTTTGTAGTTACCCAGTTGCGTCCAAGCTTCCTGGCTGGCAACTTGCCTTTCTATGCTAAGTGCCGCAGGTGTCCTGAACTGAGTCCTGATAAGGCCGCTGCCTCAGTTAAGGAGATAAACTTCTCCTCTCCCAAACGGCCTCTTCGAGCTAGACGTTTGGCATATTATACCCTAATAAAGCGAAGTGGGATTTGCGGTTAAAAGAGATTTACAGCGAAGCACGAGCTGTTAGAACGTCTCATAAACCGCCGTTAGTGAGACTCGGCCTTGCGACCTCAATGGGACTCGGACGACCCTGCAGCTGCCCGGGGTATTCCGGGAGACCCTGGGCCACAGTGACTTGGCGACCTTACGACACACATGGACTAGGTACGAAACACTCCGTTTCGTACCTATCAGGCGCTCAACAGTGCTCGATGGTCTATGCCGAAGTGTCTTAGGAGCAGATTCACGACGCCCGTGATATTTGACCTTGTGTCGGTGTCACCGATATCGAGGAGTGCCTTTAGAAGGTCCGAAATCTTATAAATTTTCCAGGTGAAAGTAGGGTCGTCTTTGAATCGATC
>SHYC01000106.1 GCA_009693005.1 Dehalococcoidia bacterium
ACGACGGCTTCACTCTTCACTGGAGTATCGCTCTCCAGCAGAGTACGAACGTGTTAGAATGGCGGAAAGGAATCCCGCCTTTGCCTCCTAACAAAACTGTCCGTCGAAACGGGGTAACCCCAATATGCCGAAAATATCCTACAGTCCGGATGTAGATGCTCTCCTCATCGAGCTATCAGACAAACCTATCGACCATGCCAAAGAAATAGACTCTGCCATTGTCCACTACACCCTGGACGGCGAGCCTGTGCTCCTTGAGATTCTAGATGCGAAAAGGTGTGTCCTAAACATTCTGGAAAATGTCTTGACCCCGCGGACTCCAGCTATCTAACAATTGTTGAACCGAACGTTGAACCATGAATTGGATAGTACCTTCTTTGGGAGAACATGATGAAAACAATCGAACTTACAAGCGAGATCTGGCAGGAGGGCAATATGTACACCGCCTACTGCCATGAGTTGGATGTTGCCACTGCCGGCCGGACCTTTGATGAGGCCCGCAAGAACCTCGCCGAAGCCATAGAGATCTTCTTTGAAGAGACCAAACGCATGGGGACGCTCAGGCAGCTTTTGGAGGAGGCGGGCTTTAGTTTAGAAGCAAATGATTCCGCTCTAATATCTCCTAGGGTCAAGTTTTGTTCCTTTGAAAAACTAAGCTTTCCAATATCCGAGTTGTAAGTGCCGACGGTAAGGCCAATTTCATTGGCGAGTACAGACCCGAATATTCGAGGCCTTCGGCTGCCAGTTCGTAAGAGAGCGTGGCGACCATATAATATATGAGCACCCCGGTGCTCGCCGCCCTGTCGTCATCCCCCGTTATAACGAAGTGCCCGTAACCATTATTCTAAACAATATGCGTACAGTAGGCATGAGCCGTGACCAGTATTTTGAACTTCTAGCCAGTCTCTAGCTACTTATCCAGGCGCCGCCTCCCCCAGCGCCATCGCCGCGTCCTCCGCCGTATGTATCACCGCAGTGACCAGTGCGACTTCGTCGGCGATCACGCGGCTGCGGTCTTCACCGGCGCTCCCGCCGCCGCATCGGCAAATAAAGGCGGCCCTATACTGGCACGAAGGTTACCGTCGCGTCCAGCCCCGGCGGTATCGAAGGACCAAAGTGAGGGCTTGTCATCCCTGAATCCCTCACTTTGTCCGCTACGCCTGACGCTACGCTGGCGCGATGTCAGTGCGTGCAAAGTCGTTGCCCTTAAACAACAGGGGTTCACCTGTCTCCTTGGCCAGCGCGTAGGCGAAACAATCGCCGAAATTCAGTCCCGCCGGATGCCCGCTGCCCTTGCCAAAATCCCGAAAGGCTTCGCGGGCTATGCGCGCCTGCGCTTCGGTGACCGGCTCGATGACGAGTTGGGTCTCTCTGCACAGGTCATCGAAGCGGCGGCTGGCTATGGGATCACGGCTCGCATCGATCACTATGGCGGCTTCGACGAAACTTGCCGCGGAGATTCGGACCCGGCCCGCGCGCTCAATGGCCCTGGCATATGACCCGGCCTCGGGTTCGTTGCGGAGGATGGCAATGAGCGCCGACGTGTCGATGATCATCGCGGCAGTCCGCGCTCATCGTACAGCAGCTCCCCGTGCTCTATTGACCTAAAGGGCTCCTTTAGATGTGCGGCACAGTCTCTGCCAATCACAAGCAGGCGCTCGGCTAGACTGACGCCCCGCTCGCGGCGGGCCCGTTCAAGGCGCTCATGAATGGCCTCAGTGACCGCCGCGGTCATGGTCTCTCCCGTCAGGGCCGCTAGTTCCCGCGCCAGCCGGTGAGTTTCCTCGTTTTTGATGTTCAGCCCCATGCTTATACCTTTCTACCATTGTTTACAACCATTCTACCATGCCGTTATGGAGCGATCAAATGGCCCGGCGACCCACCAGCGCAATCTCTAGCTACTTATCCCGGCGCAGGCTCGCCCAGCGCCATCGCCGCGTCCTCCGCCGTATGTATCCCCGCAGTGACCAGCGCAACCTCGTCGGCGACAGAGCGGCTGCGGTCTTGCGGGAGGACCGGCCCCCAGACGACCTCGATCTTGACGGGTAGGAAGCGTTCGCCGGTACCTTTCTCCAGCAGCCTCAATATCATCTCAGCCCTATTGCGAAAGGCCGCGCCGCGCACCAGACGCTTCCGCCGCACCTTCTGCAGCAGCGGATGCAGCTCCATCTCCAGCGCCACGCCGGACAGCCCCTGACGGTTGTCGCCAAAGGCGGTGCGTGGGGCCTCGGACAGGTCGTGGAGGGCTCGGTATAGGAGATCGATATAGTCCGTATGTAGCTTTATGCCTCCCCCGCCCAGCAGGTCCAACAGGTAGGCCCTGGCCTTCTCAGGCAGTTCCCATACTGCGCCGGGCGTCACCGCGATATCGCTGGACGCGTCCACGTTCTCCAGCACCGCTATCGGGTTGCCGGAAAGCTCAAGTATCCTTGATAGCTGGGTTAGGGCACGGTTCAGCTCCTGCGCCGGTTCTACCATAGGCGGTATGTCCGACACTCCCCAGAAGCCTTTGGGAACACGCAGGTTGGGGTAGAGCACAAATGGGATAAAGCCGTATTCGTTGGTGCGCTCCTCAAGCAGCTCGTTGTCCACCCAAAGCTGGAATTCCCTTGCCGTCCACACCTCCACTACCGTTGCTTCGTTTGAGCTAGATGTCGGGACAACCGCGGCCCCGTACAGCGAGTCCAGCTCCTCTCTGGAGAGACGGTAGCGGTGGGCGACCCGCCAGACTCTGTTGGCGTCGCCGGCGACTGGCCAGGCGTAGATACCCTGCACGTCCGGCGCGAATATTCTCACCAGCTTCTCGTCGGCGTCCCACAGCGCTTTGAAGCAGCCGTCGCCCAGGACGGAGGTATCTATCTCCGAGTCGAAATCCAACTGCGCCATGTTGTTCGCGTCGTGCACATCCTGAAGCGCGGCATGCGCCCGCAGTGCTCGGTCACCCGCCTCCTGGGTGTCCTCGGTGGGTTGGACCAGATACTTTATGTCGCTCATCATGTAAGAGGCCACTTTATCGATGAAGACTTTTGCGTAGTTGAAGGTGAGCCTGCGCTGGCGGTTGCCGGTAGGAGCGCCCCACTGGTTGCCTTCGTAGAACTGAAGGTTATCCCGGTAGCGCTTCATTCGCTCGGTGTCGGTCCGTTCCAGCTGTTTTGGTAGTGGGAGGGTTATTGGCATGTTTTATATGTCTCCTTGTTTGGTGGGATCATCCCCTCTGGACTCCCCTCTTCTTATGCTCCCTGCTCTGGCTTATGATCCTGTACACGCTCCTTTTGCTTATCCCAAAGCGTTGGGCCAAAGTATCCACGTCCAGTCCTTCCTTATGGTAAGCGTCGAGCAGCTTTTGGTCCCGCAGCTCTTTTAACATCGCGCGTCCACCATCGGGCTCGTCGTAGATGCAGTGAGGCAGCGGACACGTCAGGCAGTGCGGGTGTACGTAGCACCCATCATCGCGATATCCGGTCTGTTCTGGCAGAAGCTCTATCGTCTTTGCCACACCAGTTAGACCAAGCTTGTACTGAGCTTGGTCGAAGGGCCCACTGCAGGCATCTCCATTGTCTTCATGTGTACCGATCATTCGCCTACTCGCATAAAAACGAAGAAATAAAGCCACTGTATTTGGTAGGGTGTATTAATGTACGCCCCTACTTGCCCCGCTCACCTCGTCTCCGAGGTCTCAAGATGCAACTCGCCTGGGCAAAGCCAGGTTGAGGAGAGAAACAACTTCCTCTTAGTTCGGCAAGCCCGTTTTCTTTCGAGAACCTCAAGAAACGGGACCGGGACACGTTGGCTGAGGCTCTCGAAGCCAATATACTTGGGCGTTGATTAGGATATGCTAACTCCTCCCCCTGGCAGTCCGAGGCGCATAGGTGGATGCCGCTTCCACCGCAAGGGCGGCGCTCATAAGGAAATCGTCGTGGCCGTCGTGCTCCTCCACGAAGAAGTTGAGGGTACGGTTGGGCCTGTATACGCCCTTGGCCCGCTCCATCTGACGCCAGAACTCCTGCCATTCCACCGAGCCGTCCCCTATGTACACGCTGAGGCGGCAGGAATTGACCGCGGCCAGGAACTCAAAGCCCAGGCGAGACTTGCTCTGTGTCGTAAATACGAAGGGCGTGACTGTGGCGCTGCCCAAGACTTTTAACAAGAAGCTGGATACGCCGGCGCCCAGTCCAGTCGCATCTATCACCACGCGGCGGCAGCCCCACACATCCTTCAATAGCCTGGCAAGCTGTCCCAGGAGCTCGTGATGTGGACGGCCGGTCCACCAGTAGTGCTCTACGATCTCTACGGATGGCTCGCCGGTAACTGGAGAGGCGTTGGAGTAGTCCAGGCGGGCTATTGTGACGACGGTGGAGTCTTTTCTTGGCAAGGCGCGCCGCAGCGCATCGTCCTGGAGTGCTTCCTTCGCACCGGAGTTAGCCGCAAGCTCTCCGGCCAGATCTACGCCGGCAACGTATATCTCGTCCCTGGACGAAGGGCCTCGCCTCCGGTGATGCCGGCCCTGAAGCGTGGCCCGCTGCTCTGCTGAAAGGAGTCCTCCTGAGTCCCGGACCAGGTTGAGGCAGTACTGGGTCTGAAAGAGGGGGTGGCTTTCGCCCAATCGCTGGCGCTCTCCCTCCACAAACCGGGCATAAGAGGGACTGTGTGCGGCTACCTCACGCCAGTCATAGCGAAAGTGTCGCCGTACCCCGTCTTTCTGCTCAAGCTCCAGGTTAGTCTGCTTTACCTGTTCCAGGAGAGTGCCATCGTCCCAGGGAGTGCCGTACAACACTGTAGTGGCGTTTGTAGAGCTGGCCATGGGACGGAAGTCTTTGGAGTAGCGTTCGAGCTTCACATCCTGAGCTTCGTCCACCTCCAGCATTATGCCCGCGGTAGCGCCTACCACCTGCGCCGAGCCATCTGCGCTGTAGAAGGCGACCGCGGCCTTGCCCAGGCGAAGGATATACCCCTGCTCGGAGCGCCAGTGGCCGGCATAGCCTGCATCGTCGAGCCGCTCCTTGAGGCGGAGCATGCTAGTGATGGTCTGAGGACGGAAGGTTGGGGAGCATTTGACTATATAGCCGCCTTTCCCCATAAATAGAGTAAGCAGCAGCACCTCCAGCTGCGCGGATAGCTCGTTCTTGCCGCCCTGTCTGGCTATCTCGACGGAGACAGGCAAGCCCTTAGAGGCCAGCACACTGTTCAGCACGGCGCGGCCGATCTCGATTTGGTATGGCCTTAGTTTTTGGGTCACTGCCACAGCGGCCACCTCGCAAGGATTGATGTTGTGTTCCGACAGCTCTCGCCCAGGCGACCGTGGCAATATCTGTCGTCGTTTATATGAGGTCAGTGTTCTTACCCCAAACCCCCTAGAGGGGGGTTCACTTCGACAGGCTCTCCGCACACGGTCCGTTCCGAGACTCCGCTCTGCGGAGAGTCCGCAAGGCGGACAGGACAGGCAATGTAACCCTTCGGGAATATAGTCTGGAGAACACCCCCTAAAACCCCTGCCAAAGGGGATTCTCCCCTCCGGACTCCCCGTTTTCAGAGAGATGATATTTGTAAGAGAGTGACCGGCAAAGGGATTAGCTCATCAGCTTGATGAGCAGGTTCACCAGGATAGCCCCTAGTATCATGAAGACAAGGCTGTTCACTCTGCCCTTGATGTCCTCCAACTCCCGGCGCGTCTCCTTCTGGCGCTCATCCAGCAGAGCCTCGAAGGGGGAATCCGGATTGACCTCCATGTGAGACTTGTCCTGGCCGGCTCGCCCTGAGGCTCTCGAAGGGTCGAAAGGCTTGTCCTCTAGAAACTCCTCTGCCCTGTGCCTAAAGCGTGATATAGCATTCATCAGTCTATCCTCCTTTAACGTTTTCATGCCGCGTCCTCCGGTAGTCCTAATGCCTCGCCGATACCATTCAGCACGCCGATGACGCTGTCCATCAGGTCATCCTTGGCTTTTGGCGAAAGTTTGTACTGAGTGGCTACAGCCCGCACCAGCAGGCTCACGCCTTTCATGAGGACATCCATATCCTCCGGTCTCTCCATAATCGCTTGCTGAAGTTTCAACCGCAGCAAGGCAATCTCCTCATCCAGGCCCTCCATCTCCATAGCCCCCGGCAGGAGCGCCTGCTCCGCCTCTGTCAGAGCGTCCTTATAGAAGGAGTCGATGTCCTTGGCGGTTCCCTTCGAGAGCCTCGGGGAATGACCCGGTGCAGGCTCTTTGGCGCCCTTGGAAGCTCCCTTCACTTGTGGATATGTGCCGACACCCTTGCTTGCTCTTTTTTGTCCTCGTTTCATTTTGTACTCTCCCGGGGAAGATCCTGATGCTGCCGCAGCGTTGTGTCCATCTCTCCCCCTAACAAGTCCAGCATCTCCGTGACGGACTCAGCGGGGACTCTGCGCATCGCTTCTACGTACCCCGTTACCAGACAGAGGGCTGCTACGTCCCACCTTCTCCGGTCTATGGCTATCGATAGAGCTCCAGCCATTTCTAACTCCTCCTACTCTTGCTTCTGCCGGCCCAACGCTGTCGAAGCGCCAGCAGGCTGATAAAGATAGAGCCGCCGGCCATAAGAGCGCGCACCGCAATAGACAGGCCTGGGCTTATTGCTGCCAGGGACACATCGGGGCCGTATATTGCAAGTCCGGCTCCGTGATAGAGCGCTTCTATAAGAGTGGCGCCGCTAATAGTCGCCAGAGCCGCGGCTCCAATGCGCCTGCCCTTCAAGCGGGTCTTGTAAGTGGTAAAATAGAGGGTGTTTATGGCGCTGCTGATTACGGTCAAAAGGTCCTCCAGTAGTAGGGCTATCTCCATGCTATTTGGTGTTGCGGCCTCCTTAGAGGTGTGTTAGGCGTTGGAAGTAATACCATATTAGAACTTCTGTTCTATCCCGTCAATACCTTTCTGGCAAGTTAGCTGTTCCAGAGTAGTTAAATTGGAAGTAGAGGCGGCCACTCTGGGCTAAAACCCGTGGCATTCAGTATCATGCCCTGGGCTTCAGCCCCGGGGCGCTCTTGTGTAATTCAGGGTCACGTCCAATTAGAGAGGCGAGAGCCGCCCAGTCGACTCCTGGGGGGCGTGCCGGCGGTGCGCCCCCAGGAGTCCAGCGTGGATGGGGGAGCAAAAACGCCCTTCCTGTAAGGCCGAGGGGGAAGAAATCTCCCGCCTGATATTGACTGATAGGCAACTTGGGCATATTATTCAGTGAAATCGTCAACGTTTTTTCGATGTTTCTTAGATGGATTCGGGGTAGGGAGAATCTGATTATGACCAACGAGAGACTTCAGCGTCGAATAGAGAGCCTCTTAGAAAAGGCGGATGAGGCCATTGAAAGGCTCGACTGGACGGTGGTCCGGGAGCGCGCCAAGGCCGCCCTTGCAATAGATCCACAGAACAACGACGCTCTGGCTTACCTG
>SHYC01000107.1 GCA_009693005.1 Dehalococcoidia bacterium
TGGGAGCAGTGCTTTTCCAAAGCGGCAACGCATACCTTGCGTCCGGCGACAGGGCCAGGGCAGAGGAGATATGGCGGCAGGTGAACGAGCTGGCGGCCCGCACCAGGGACCCTTATGTTGCTTTTATTCCCTTGCGTGCCAAGGCTATCTTATCTACGTTGGATGGCCGCCTTGAAGAAACGGTGACCATTAGAGAGGAGTTCATAACCAGAGGCGAGGAGGTTGGCAGCGTTGTAGCTGGGCGCGGCCAGGCGTCAGGCTATACCTTACAGGCGCGTCTATACCTGGGCCGCGGTGAGGAGGCCCTGGCTGACTTACCAGTGGCTGCGCAGATGGCGGGCGGTACAGAAGGGGCGGGGGTCTCTATGCTAAGGGCACTATTGCTGGCACATCTCGGCCGGCGCACTGAGGCCCAGGAGATCCTACTCCAAATCATGGCGGAGCGTGACATAGGCCTGCCAGAGGATAGGACGCCGACCGGTCAGCTTACACTCATCCTTGAGACAGCGTTGCTGGTAGAGGACCGGGAGGTGGCGTCCCTGCTGGCGGCCAGGCTGTCCGAGGTCGCCTCTCTGCTTGCAGTAGGGGGCGGCACTATCTTTCTGCCAGCCGCCCGTGCCCTGGGTGGGGCCGCGGCTCTGCTGGGCGAGCGGGAGAAGGCAAAGGAATATTATCAGCAGGCGCTGGAGGTGTGCGCGAAGGTGCGCTTCCGTCCGGAGGCCGCGCTCACGCGCTTGCAGTTGGCAGAGCTGCTGCTGGCGGAGGCGGAGGATGTAAGGGTGCAAGGCCTTGCGCCCTTACAGTCCGACGAGATCAAACGAGAGGCCCTGCAGCACCTGGACTTCGCCATCGCGGAGTTCCAGGCGATGAAGATGCAGCCGTCCCTGGAGCGTGCGCTGCGGCACAAAGGGATATTGAAGGCATGACCCTATTTTTCACGCGAGGCAATCCAATGGTATCTGGGCCATCTTCCAACAGGAATAAAAAGCCTCGTTCGCGGCTAGCACGAAACCGGACATTACGTCCGTAGGGGCAGACCTGCGTGTCTGCCCTGTCCGTCGCCCTAACGATGCCGAGGCTGAAGGCGCACACGCAGGTGCGCCCCTACCGGGATCGCACACCGTCATACCGTCATTCTATGCCAGCCCTGAGGCTGAGCCATCATCATTTGGGGCAGGCGTGAAACCGTACATTACGGTCGCAGGGGTAGACTTGCGTGTCTGACCCTGTCCGTCTTCGTAGGAGATTAAAGGAGAATATCATGAGCGTACTTCCCCTGGATGGGATCAGGATCGCAGACTTTGCCTGGGGCTTGTCTGGTCCCTATTCGCTTGAGTGGCTCGCTCTGTTGGGAGCCGAGGTCATTCACATTGAAAGCTCCGTGAGGGCCGGTATGGGTAGGGCTGTCGCGACTCCAAACCAGAGCCCGGGCTTCAACAACCTGAATTATGCCAAGAAGAGCTGCACCATCAACATACAGACCGAAAAAGGCATCGAGCTGGTCAAAAGACTCGTCAAGGTCAGCGACATTGTTGCCGACAGCTTTGCGTATGGCGTGATGGAGCGCAGGGGACTGGGATACGAGGAGCTCAAAAAGATAAAGCCGGACATCATCGTCTTCTCCAAAAACACCATGGGCTCGTTCGGCAGGGAAAGGCACATGTTCGGATGGGGTACCGCCGTAATCTCTTATGCCGGTCTTTCCTCCGTCACCGGCTACGAGGAGGACGGCGTTCCGCAGATGATGGGCGGCACCTGGCCCGACTATACCATAGGCGGCTACTCACCGTTCACCATCCTCGCCGCGCTCTATCACCGTAATAAGACCGGCCAGGGTATGTTCATAGACTACTCCATGTGCGAGGGCGTCATCACCATGATCCCGGAGGCCATCATGGACTATACCATGAACGGCAGAGTCCAGGGTCCCAGGGGTAATAAGGACGAGCGTATGGCGCCCCACAATGTCTATCACTGCAAGGATGTAAACACCTGGGTCTCCATCGCCATCGAGAACGATGAGGAATGGAAGACCTTCTGCCGGCTAAGCGGACACCAGGAGTGGCTCATGGACGAGCGCTTCAGCGACCTCTACAGCCGCCAGAGTAACCGTAAGGAGTTGGACAGATTGATTGAGTCCTGGACCAGGGAGCATACGCCGCAGGAGGTCGAAGAGCTGCTGCAGGGGGCCGGCATCGCTGGCGGAGCTGTCGACAACGTGGGAACGCTGGTACTGGACCTACACCTGAGGGATAGAAATGAGTTCGTAGAGATCCCGCACCCTGAGGTGGGTTCTAAACTTATGCCGGCCGTCCCCATCAGGATGAGCGCGACGCCAATAAAGTATGAGAGAGCGCCCTTGCTGGGGGAGCACAACGAATATGTATTCGGTGAGCTCATAGGGCTTAGCAGCGATGAGATCGGCCAGCTGATAGAACAGGGAGTAATCGCGTAAGTAAAGCCAAATTATTAATGCCCTCTTGACAAGTGCAAAGACCCATAGTATTATTACCTTAATGGTAAATAGAAGCTTAGCTGTTAAGGGACAATACCTTGCTTATAGTCGCTCTTGCATCCAGTGAATTTGAGGGCATGTTATGAATAATGGCATTTCGGGAAATCGCTATCCTGGCGGGCGACCTCGCGCCGACGGTGGGTTCCGCACGTTTAGCGCGCTAAAGAACTACAACTACCGGCTGCTCTGGCTTGGCTCCCTGGGCCATTCCAGCGGGATGTGGATGGACCAGATCGCTCGAAGCTGGCTCATCTGGGAGCTTACCGGCTCACCTGCGATGCTGGGACTGGTGAACGCCGCCCGGGGGCTCCCCATGCTTTTCTTCGGGATCTGGGGAGGTGTTGCGGCCGACCGCTTCGACCGGCAAAAGATCCTCCTGGCCTGTCAGATAGTCACCTGGCTTTCCTATCTGGACATGGCGGTTCTAATAACTATCGGGCAGATCCAGGTCTGGCATATCTTCCTGAACGCAGTCGTTATGGGGACCGCGATGTCCTTCAACATGCCTACCCGCCAGTCCATGATCCCGAGTGTGGTCCCACCGGAGATGCTGGGGAACGCGATTGGGTTGAACGTAATGGCAATGAACTCGACACGGGTCCTGGGGCCGACCGTGGCTGGAGTAATGATCCCGATGCTGGGGACAGGCGGGGTGTACCTGCTGTCTTCCGTCATCTACACCGGAGTGGTTGTCTCTACTTTCATGCTGCACCTGCCGCCCTTCATCTCCGGTGTCCGTACTCGGAGCGCGTGGGGCGACCTCAAGGATGGGTTCAGGTATATGGGGGACACACCCATAATAATGCTCATCCTAGCCCTGGGTCTTCTTCCGATTCTGCTCGGGATGCCTTATATGACGCTGCTGCCGGTGTTTGCGGATGAGGTCTTGAATATCGGCGCAACGGGGTTCGGCGTTCTAACTTCGATCGCCGGCTTTGGCGGGCTGGTCGGTGCGATACTCATTGCGTCGGTGACCTTCCAACGCGAGGGTAGGGCGATGTTGATTTCTACCTTCGGTTTCGGCGTGTGCATACTCGCTCTCGGAGTATTTCCGCTAATGTTTGTTGTTCCACCCCTGCTTTTCTTGATTGGTATGACCAATTCATTTTTCCAGGCGCTCACCCAGACCAGCCTGATACGGATCGCCCCGGAAGCGATGCGGGGGCGGATAATGGGGATACGCATGCTGGACATGGGCCTTGCCCCAATTGGAAGCTCCTTCGCCGGATTTCTAGCCCAGTTGGCCTCGGTCCCTGCCGCTTTCATGGTTATGGGCAGCTCCTGTGCGGTCCTGGCCGTGGTCGCAGGATTCGCAAACCGGTCTATTCGTGAGCTTAACGTATCGGACCACTCGGCGCAGCCCGTGGAGACGAAAGAGGACATTCTCGTGCCCAGCGCAGCTGCCCGGTCGTCGGATCAGGCTGACAGCATGCTGTCCCACGCGATCAGGTAAACCGCAAGCCTCCTGCTTTGCGGAACTTCTACGAGCCGGTCCTTACTCTGGGTGAGGGAAGTACACACGAGTACTTCTCTTATCCAGATTCTATTTGTCCCCCCAATCATTGAATTCCCAGCTTCCGATGTATTCCTTCCATCTTTACCCCTCAAGGTCCCCAATGGTAGTGCCCACATCAACCGCGCGGTATAATCGATATCTAGACACTAAATAAATGAAGGATGGAAATGGAACCCACGACTTTTAATGAAATGACTCTAAGCGACCCTATCAGGCGGGCGATTGCGGACCTTGGATTTGAAGAGCCAACGCCGATCCAGGCGCAGTGCATCAAGATACTCATGGAGGGACACGACCTTACTGCCCAAGCGCAGACGGGGACGGGTAAGACCGCGGCCTTCGGAATCCCAATGCTGGAGTCCATAACGCCGGGCGGGCGAACGCCGCAGGGACTTATCCTTGCGCCTACTAGAGAGCTGGCTATTCAGGACGCTGAAGCTATCCATGCTTACGGGAAGTATATACCGGTTCGTGTTGTTCCTATATATGGAGGGCAGTCCATCGAGCGCCAGTTCCAGATGCTCAGGAGAGGGACTGATATCGTGGTGGGAACGCCAGGCCGCCTCATGGACCACATGAGGCGTGGGACACTTTCTCTCGAAGCAATCAAGATGGTTGTCCTGGACGAGGCCGATGAGATGCTGAACATGGGCTTCGTGGAGGATATTGAGTTCATCCTGGGGCAGTTGCCCAGCAAGCGCCAGACGGCCTTGTTCTCCGCCACGATCCCGTCCCGTATCCGGATCCTGGCCGGCAAGTACCTCCAGGAACCCCAGCACGTATCCGTCTCCCAGGATCGGCTGACCGTTCCCCAGGTCAGGCAGTTGTACTACGAGGTATCAGGCAGGAACAAGCTTGACGCCCTCACTCGTATCTTAGATGTGGGTACGCCGGCCTCAGCCATCATCTTTACTCGCACCAAACGGGATGCGGGTGAACTGGCCGATAACCTCGCTGGCTTGGGGTATCTCGCCGAACCGATCCACGGCGATCTCAGCCAGACCGAGCGAGACCGGGTGATGCGGCGGTTCAGAGACGGCATGGTCGAGCTGCTGGTCGCCACCGATGTGGCGGCGCGCGGCCTGGATATTCCCGAAGTCTCCCATGTCATAAATTACGACGTTCCGGTTGACCCGGAGGCCTACGTTCACAGGATCGGGCGTACTGGCCGGGCCGGGCGTAAGGGAGAGGCGATCACCCTGGTGACGCCCGGAGAACGCAACATGCTGCGCATGATCGAGCGCCTGACCAGGCACAGGCTCCAGGTTGCTCACCTTCCCACTCTTGCCGATGTAGCCGCCCAAAAGCGGGAAACACTTAAGGCCACGCTGCGGACAATGCTCGAAGGGGACGGCCTTGCGCCTTATCTTCTTGTGGTGGAAGACCTGGCCGGTGACTACAACGTCGCCGAGGTGGCTGCGGCCGCGCTGAAGTTAACCGGAGCGCTGGAGGCTAAACAGGGCAAGGACGGTGTCCAGGAGCCAACAGCCGGGGAGAGCGCGCTCCAGGGCGGGCTGCCCCCCGGGCCAGGTATGACCAAGATATTCTTGAATCTGGGGCGCGCGCAGCGTATCCGTCCTGCGGATGTTGTGGGCGCTATCGCCAACGAGGCCGGAATAGCCGGGGAAGCCATCGGCGCTATCGATATATACGACAATTTTACCCTGGTGGAGGTCCCGGCTAAGGACGCCGCCAGGGTCGCGTCCGCGCTAAACCAGAGCAAACTCCGCGGCCAGCGGGTCAAAGTGGAATTACGAGCCGCCAAGCAGCAAGGCTCAAGCAAAGCCCATCACTAATAAGAGGATAATAGCCTAGCAGGTGAGTCAGAAATCATGCAGAACACTCAGAAAAGGCTATAGTCTATAGAAAAAGCTCTTCAGCAATTGCTGAAGAGCCTACTGATAACACGATCAAATAGGTCCCGTATGCTGCTAGGGCTTGATAGTAATAACTCTAGGATTATCAAGGCATAGTGTTATATATTGTCTCAACTCTTGATCTGAAAAACTCGGAGGCAGTGACCCGCTAGAAATCCTCACAAGCTTATAACCTGTGTCCCATGCAACAAAGTCAGCGAGCAAATCGCGAAACGCACGCTCTTGATCCCGATGCCTAAAGTGTTTGCTCTTCTCATATCCAGAGGAAGCTGCTGCCCTCTGGACGCGTCGATCCTCGGAACAAAGGTTGTAAAAGGTTTCCCAGTCGTAATGGACTGCCAGGGAAGAAGGGTACAGCGCAAACGAATCCTTCCGGTATCCATTGTGCCAATGCTGATCACCATCGACTTCGATGAGTAGATGAGACTCACCAATCTGGAAGTCTATCGTCCGCCACCTAGACCGAGGATCAATAGGATATTCCATTATGAGCCATCGCTCATACAACTCTTTCGCCTCCTGAAAGTAAGGCTCACCCGATTGAGGTAGGTTTCGGACAAGACTAATTTCCTCATTGACTTTTGTTCCTGGCTCGAATATATTTTTCAAGTGTGTTCTAACTTTACTATGTAACTCGGACACCATATTAACCTTCCTTCCTGCGGCTAAATAGCCGCTCAACTTATAATATCCCTTAGTCGTACCCTCGGGCCATCCTTCTCAAATACGGATGCGTAGTTCTTGGTGCGAGCGTGAATCTGGTTTGGCTCGACAAAGGAGCCGTCGCGCTTTTTGTAGAGTTCGCGGTGGTTTACCTGCTTGGCGATCTCACTAACTGTCATCCAGTGGTTGCTGTTTTCGCGGAGAACCATTGAGATGGCTTCATGTAGTGTTCGGTTCTCTGTCTCAGGTCGCGGGTTCGGCATACCAACTTCCCCCAGTGCAGCCCTAGCACGCGCGATGAGCGCTTCAACCTCGCGCTGCCGTTCACGTAGTTCGCTAAGCTCTCGCGCGGCTTGAGCTAGGCCTTCTATGATAGCGGAACGATTCGCCTCCAGGGCGGCCCTCAATTGATCAGACATCTAGCTACCAACGCACTCCTTGATACAACGAGGTCTATACATCCTTCGTTAGTCTTAACCCGGACTTGATCCCTTGATCTAATGGCTTTCCTCCAATCTCGTTTATACCTATCCTGTTGACATGTATAGCTGCGTCTCCGGTTCTCACGGAGCCCCGATTACGTTCATGGACACACGGGAGCGGGGAACTATCTAACGAGGAATGGCGGCCCAGCATGATTTCCGCTGGTGGGCTTGCCCCGATCTCACGGACATCTATAATAGTGGGTGAAGACCCAGAAAGGATGTCGAGATGGAATCTAGAGAGAGTAGGCATCGGCGCACGTTTACGCGGGAGTACAAGACGGAGGTGGTTGATCTGTGTCGCAGCAGCGGCA
>SHYC01000108.1 GCA_009693005.1 Dehalococcoidia bacterium
ATCTACCGGGCTGTGGAAAGGCTGTGGCAGTCCCCGTTGCTAGACCCTGAGACTAAACGAAAGGAGGTAGCCAGCGCCGCTCGGTAACATTCCTAAATGAGTGAACTACTTCCCCCTCGGTAACATTCCTATATGAGTTGACACGGGTGAGGGACCAAATAGAACAATAACACTAAGCAGTCTCGCAGTTGACATCTTGACATGTGGCGGTTAAGCTTGCCGGGAATCTGAGAATGATGTTAAGGAGGAACGCCCATGCAGCTAAACATTCAAGCCATTAGACCAATCAGAGCGGCACTCTTAATGCTTTCCGTGCTGGCATTCATGCTAACAACCTGGGCCGTGGCCGCGGCAGTCACGATATCCCCGTGGCCTGGGGACGCCGCCGTCCAGACCGTGGATGCCCTGAACGGGCTGACCATCATCCCGGCCACGAATAACACTAACCTGAGCGGTCTAGCCTACGAAGCTTCCGGTAGCGCCGCCCCCGGCGTGCTCTGGGCGGTGCGAAACGGCCCAGAGAGGCTCTACCGCTTCATCTGGAACGGCACGAACTGGGTGCCTGATACCGGCGATTGGGCAACCGGCAAGCAGTTGCGCTACCCGAACGGCGCTATTAGGCCCGATACCGAAGGCCTCACCTTCGCCGCCAGCCCCGCGGGCGGAATCTACGTGGCGGCGGAGCGCAGCAATAACAATAGCAACGTTTTCCCGAATTGCACCCCTCCCCCCCAGGCGCGACCAGCTGTTCCAGCGCTGTCCGCCGCAACAGTATCCTGCTCTTCGATGCATCGGTAGCCGGACCGCTGGATGCGACTCACGAGTGGAACCTGACCCCCGACCTGCCGGCCGCGGGCGGCATCGGCGCCGGCGGCGGCCCGAACGAAGGCATCGAAGGGATCACCTGGATCCCCGATTCGTTCCTCACGGCAAAGGGCTTCGTTGACGATAGCACGGGCTTCGCGTACGTGCCGGCCGATTACCCCAGCCACGCGGGCGGCATCTTCTTCGTAGGCATGGAAGCGAATGGCGTGATTTACGCATTCGCGCTCAATCACTCGGACAGCAGCTTCACCCGTGTCGCCACCATTGCGAGCGGCTTCAACGGCGTGATGGCGCTGGACTTCGACCGTGAGCTCCACAATCTGTGGGCGGTCTGTGACAACTTTCGGAACGTCTCCGGAACCCCCGCCTGCAACAACCGCTCGGCCGTGTTGCAGATCGATACGGAGCCTGGCTCCCCGACCAATGGGAAGTTCATGGTCACCCACGTCTTCGAGCAGCCTGGCGACATGCCGGTCGCCCCGTACCTGAACAACGAAGGATTCACAATGGCGCCCCAGGCGGAGTGGGTCGACGGCCGCAAGCCGGCCTTTTGGGCGGACGATGACGGCACCGGCGGCCACGCGATCAGGGCTGGCACCCTCTTTGGGCCCCTGGACAAAGACCAATGCAAGAAGGGCGGCTGGGAGCGGTTCGGCACGTTTAAAAACCAAGGGGAGTGCGTCGACTTATTTGACACTGATGATTAGGGGACGAGGCGTTTGACGCCACGCCGTTCAACGACCCTTAAGCTAGACAATGAAGGAACCAGAAGAGGCCGGCGCAATTCGGCCTCTTCTGGTTTGTTGTTGGATGAGAGGTGTGACGGGATCGGATTTAGCTGAGCCTATAAGGGCCGAAACTTGTCAAAGAGTCGTCCGCCATGAAAATCCGCCGGAGTCTTCTTCCACATCAATACTATTACACGCGGTGACCAATCACCAGACACCAAGCTACCGCAATATCTCGTCCAGCTTCCTATGCAGCTCCTCCGGTGAAGAAGCCCCAGCGAGACCCTGGACCTGGCCGCGGAGATTTGGCTCCTCAGAGTCTGTACGCCTGATGAGCGCCCCGCTGGCTTCATCCCAGGCCAGCATAATAACCGGAGGGTTGCCTGTCCGTACTGACCATGAGGCGGTGGTGTCTCGCACGTGGAGATACCACTGCCCAAATTGACAGCAATACGCATATGGAGGACTGATAATAGAAACGCGCTCCGTCACCTCAGATGGCATAAAGGGTGGCTGGAGCGCGTAGGGCAAGCTAAATCCCCATAGCCAGGTCCAAAGTCTTGGAGTCGGTCCCGGTCCAGAGACATTGAGGACTAGCAGCCTTCCTTCCGGTGCGGTTGTCGCTTCGTGCTGCACATCTTGGGAGATCTTGCTAGATAGAGATCCCACGAGATTCCACTGCCCCACAGCCCATAGAAGCACGATGGCATAGCCAAGGACAAGTCCAACACCCGCAACTCCGCCCGCGTCTCTCGGTAGTGCCTTAGTAGTGCGTCCCTATCCTCGGCCATGCGTCTCTCCCAGGTTCTATTTTGGCGAAATCCTAGCAGCGCCGTGTATTTCTAATTATTATCCGTATTTCTAAGATTCTGGCCTTTATGTGAGTTGATATTGGGTTCGACCGTAATAACTTCACAGAACGCGGTCCCGCATTAGTTGACGTACAAGATACGTTCGCAACTCGGACACTGGACCACCTCGTTCCCGGAACGAGCGCGCTGGACCTGATATAGAGGTATAGATATTCTGCAGCCCTGGCAGCCGTTTCGCTCGACGCGGGCCACCGCTCTTCCACCGCGGCCCTTTATGAGCGACTGGTATAGACTAAGGTCCCTCGGATCTACAAGGGATGACTGGCCGCTTCTCCTGACCTTATAACGATCCAACTCGGAGTTCACTTTAGCCTTTTCAGCGTTTAGACGCTGCTGCTCCTCGTCCCACTCCACCTCCATTTGCGATAGCTTTGACTGCTGCACGCGTATCGATATTTGCAAACCTTCCAGTTGCTCCAATACCACTAATAGTGCATCGTCGATCCGAGACTGTCCCCGTTTTAATGCCTCCACCTCTTCCTGCAGGTTGGTCAGCTCTCTTGAGCTTAAGACCGAGCCACTGTACATCTTGGTTTCAACAGCAGATATCTTGGTCTTAAAGTCATCGATCTGCCACTCGTGGTCCCGCTGTACCGGCTCCAGAGCGGCAGCCCGTTCCCTATCTTCGGCCAGGACCTGGCGGGCGGATAGGATGTCATCGCTTTCCCCCAAGCGCGCCTCTATATTGCCAAGAGCGGTCTCTCTCACCATTATCTCGCTATCAGTCTCTTGCAGGTCGTATAGCTGGCTCACTCGACTCAATTCGTTTGTCCCTTCGTCTTAGAAGTATCACAATAGCTTTGAGGGTTTTATAGTTCTTACCCCCAGACCCCCTTGAAGGGGGTTCACGGTATCCCTTCGGGATATCAAATTCAGGGGGACACCCCCTGAAACCCCCGCCAGATGGGGTTCCCTCTGGACTCCCCCGTTTTCAAAGAGCAATCCGGAAGGCTGATAAATGGTCTACATGCGTATAGTATTGAAATAAATGCGAAGCCGTATTTCGTTCCCTCCCCCCTGTTTGGGAAAGAGCTAGAGTGAGGGGGCCCTTTGAACTCTCTAGTAATAGAATCCTTTTGACCCCTGGAACTATACCTCCTGGTATGAGTACCGCTCCTCTTTCCACGGGTCGCCTTCGTTGTGGTAGCCCAGGTTCTCCCAGAAGCCCCGATGGTCTCCTGGCACAAAGGTTAGTCCTTTGACCCACTTTGCGCTCTTCCAGGCATATCGCTTCGGCACTACCAACCGCAACGGCCAGCCATGCTCCCCCGTAAGGTCTTCTCCATTGTGCCTCCAGGCGAACAGCACGTCGTCGTCCATCAAAACGTCCAGCGGAAGGTTCGTCGTGTAGTCTCCATAGCTAGAGATGGTGACGTGGCTCGCGTCGGACAGAGGCATGACCATTTTGGCGATCTCTGTGAACGCCACTCCGTACCAGGTGTTGTCAAGCTTGCTCCAGCCCGTGACGCAGTGCATATCTGCGCCCACTTCTATTTTCGGGAGCGCCATAAACTCATCGTAGGACAGCACTATCGGCGTACTTACAGTACCACCTACCTCGAACTGCCAGGTCCTAAGGTCGAGCCTGGGGATGCCGCCATAGTGCAGCACCGGCCATTTGTCGGTGAGGTCCTGCCCCGGCGGTATGCGGTGCGCCAGCGCCTTTACGCGCTCCTTTCGCTCTTTTCTTCTCGCAAGTAACGATGATAGATCAAATCCCATCTACGTCGCTCCCTCTGTGCGTTCGTATGAACATGCCTTGAATGATCGTGTTACGACCCCCAAACCCCTGGAAGGGGGTTGCTTTCGACAGACCCTTCGAGAGACTCGGGACAGGCAAGATATCCCTTCGAGAATTAGAACACGGGGACACCCCCTGTACCCCCGCCAAAGGGGATTCTCCCCTATGAACATTCATCGTTTGGTCTATTGCCCCAAGAAAAACAGGTAGCCCGTAATCTGCGTGAACCTGTCGGTAAATATTATTACGCCTAAAAAGATAAGGAAGCTTCCCGTGACAACGTTGAAGTATTGCATAAAGGCTCTTCTACGCGCTAGCAACGGAGCCAGCCAGCCGCTCAAAAGGCCGGCGGCAGCCAGAGGTATTAGTAGGCCGCCAACAGCAAGACGCCCTGCTGGACTGATCCTGATGTAGCAGCCAGCGCTAGAACCGCTGTAAGAGTGGCCCCGGTGCAGGGAGTCCATCCAATGCCAAAAGCAGTTCCGAACAGAAAAGCGCTCAAAAACGGCACTCCTCCAGCGGTTGGCAGAGGCAGTCTGTGTTCCTCGTCCAGAAAGTTGATCTTTAAAAGCCCCAGCGACACCAGTCCAAGGAATATGATAACTATTCCGGCTATCCTCGATATCCACTCCTGATAAGATAGCACGATCTGGGATACAAATCCTAAAGCGGCGCCTAAAAGGATAAATATCGTAGTACAACCAGCGATAAATCCGAGGGTAGATACCAGAATGCCGGAATTAAACGCACCGGTAGCCTTTCCAACGCCATCCACCGCCCTGTCCGGCGCTGTACCCACGTGGACCCCGCCTATAAAAGATAGAAACCCCGGCATCAACACCAGGCTGCAGGGAGAGAGGCAAGAGAGGACTCCCGCACCAAATGCTACAGCCAATGTCAACGAATCACCGGCCAATATCATGTGCTCCCATGCTTTTCCCGTCTCCTGGGGCGGCTCGCCCCGGCGAACTCTTGTCCATAAGGACCAGCATCCATTAAGGTCCGAAAGTGAAGGTGTATAGCCCAAAGCCGTCTGAATTGGAAGCCAGCCTAATCTCATGGGACTCGAATTGTTTTGACCTAAACAGACTGTACATCTTTGCCGTATCAACCAGGATAAAACTATCGCCCTTATCGCTGTATCTAATGTCTTCCCCGGCCTTAGATTTCTCAACGGGCTTGTTATCGATAGTTATGTAGACTTCGAAGAATGGCTCGTCTTCATTTTCGGGCTTTATGACTGCGTTAACATTTCCAGCCTTGAAAGGGACAACTATATAGTCCTCAAGGCCGACGGTGACCCTGCCATGCACCAGGGATTCGGAGTCGTTATACCAGTCACCTTGAGCATAGAATCTCCCGTTTTCCCGGTCCCCAGGGTCCGTATAGGTGATCACCGTGTAGGCATCGAAGCCTTCGAAGTTGCCCAACTGTCCACGGCTGTAGCCAAAGCCTAAGTATAGCTCCGGGGTTATAGAGCTCACTACTTCCTGTGATAGCGCCGGAGCATCCGACACGGTGCGGGCGTCTCCAACCGAGGCGCCTGTCTCCGCAAGCAGACGCTGAATCCACTGTTCAGTTTCCTGATACTGCCCCTCTCCAATGACGTGGTATCTGACCAGCCCATCCTTGTCGATAAGGTACTTATGGGGCCAAAACCGGTTTGAGAAGGCCCTCCATGTCTTAAAGTCGTTGTCCTGCGCTATGGGATATTGTAGACCGAATTCCGTCACCGCCTTCTCTACGTTAGCGCGTTCGTGCTCGAAGAGGAACTCCGGCGTGTGCACACCTACGATCCGCAGCCCACCATCTGAATATTTATTGTGCCACTCTTTAAGATACGGAAAAGTCCTTATACAGTTCACACAGGTATAAGTCCAGAAGTCTACCAGCACGACCTTGCCCTTGAGCTGACTCATGGACAGCGGCTCGGAGTTGATCCAGCCCGTGATACCATCGAAGTCCGGCGCTGCAACCTCCCTTTCCAACGCGCCCTGGGCCTGGATAGCTGCGGGGTCTATCCGCGCTACTGTTGCCGTCTGCTCGGAAGATTAGGCGGATGAAGCGCTGGCTGGATTTGCTCCTTGAGCGTCTTTCTTGCCTGCCTTAAACTGAGACTGAGAAGCAAAAGGCCAGGCAAAAGGATTGTCAATGACAATAATAGCTCCAATCACGAGGGCCAAAACAGCGAATAGGGCTATTCTCTTCCAGATAGCCTCAGGCATTCGATACGGTCCACCAACTTATTGGGGTCACTTAAATTATACAGTAAACAAATCCGAAACTACATTACTAGTCATGAAGGTAACTGTTCAGACTCGCGGAGGCGATCTCGCACTGCCCCCGCGACCATCACCCCCTTACCCCATCTCTCTTGCCAAGAAGAGGGGGAAGACGTTAGGTTTCCGAGGGGACACCCCTCGGACTCCCTGGCAGGAGGGGCGGCAGCCCTTCTGCACTTCCCGCGGCCGGACTGCTTCTGCGAGGATTTCACTTCAAGAGTGAAAAGTTAGTCATGAGGGAGTTTGCCCGCACCGAATGCCAACACCCGCAGCGAATTGCCTTTGGGAACCTCAGGCAACCGAAGCCGTTTCTTGAGGCTCTCGAACTAGGAACGGGCCACGATCAAGTGTTCGTCATATTTCGTCGGTCCCAATCGCTGCCCCACAAACTATTGTCAGAATCTCTGTTGACTGATCGCTCCGCTTCGCTCTATGATTCATAAGAATCGATAGGCTCCCAGGCAAGCATCTAGCGGCAATAGAAGGGGGTAGGACATGCCCAATGAGCGGATCCAAAGGCAGATAGATAAGCTGTTGGACGGCGCAGAGGATGCTGCGGGGCAGGGCGAGTGGTCAACTGTCCGCAACCTGGTCCAGCGCGTTCTGGTGCTGGACCAGGAAAACGAGGATGCCGCTGCTCTACTGGCCGCGGCAGAACGAGGCCTGGCCGGCTCCCAAAACGTTGCATCATCACCCGAGCCTCCGGCCGGTCCGGATTTCGCACCCGAACCCGCGCCCACCCAAAAACCAGCACGCGTCCAACCCACATCCTTCGTCAACGGCCGCTACACGGTGATACGCTTCCTCGGCGAGGGCGGCAAGAAGATAGTCTATCTGTGCAAGGATACCCTCCTCAACAGAGAGGTCGCCTTCGCGTTGATAAAGCTGGAGGGG
>SHYC01000109.1 GCA_009693005.1 Dehalococcoidia bacterium
TCACGCTTGATGCGCTGCCGGCCGACGTCGTCCAGACCTTCGGTCTTTATTTCGGCATAGGCGACATCGCGGTCCAGTATGTTATCGTTAGTCTCGTAGACTATCTTCTTGCCGCCCTCTCCCAGGAAACGCTTTACCACGTAGCGGCCGTTGACAAAGGAGATGGGAAGAGTTCGGGCAGGCTCGGGTGTGGAATCAGAAGGCGCTGCCGATGCTGCGGGTTCGGGCGACGGCGCTGCGCCATCTTCTATGCGTTGAGCGTCTGCCAGCAAAGCCGCAGCATCTCCGTTGTCCGGGTCCAACGCCAGTACATTCCGGGCACGGTCACGTACCAGCGCCCAATTCGACTGGGACAGAGCTTCGGCGGCCTGCTCCAGCAGCCGGTCTATCTGGCGTTGAATGAATTCGCTCGGCATGGCTGCACCTCTTCCCTCATCTCGCTTGACACTATTCGGGCTTCAGCGACTGCGCTTTTCGAATAATAGCCCTAACCCGTTACCGCGTCAATCCTGATTTATCAGGTAACTGTTTCAATACTTCGCTGAAGAGAGTGTTTAGCACAACTTGTGGCGTTGCCTGAGGCTCTCGAAGGCACCGCCGCCGTTCGCTTCGAGAGCCTCAGCAAACGTCGGCTCCGTCCTTCCGTGGCTCGGATGCTGGTTACTAGACAGTCTCTACTGTGGTTTCTTGACAACACGCTCTTGGAGTGGTACAAAATATACAGCCAAGGAATTGTTATGGATAGCGCTTAGGCCAGACCTAGGTTGAAAAAAAGGAGGTAACACTTGGATTTCACCAGCGTCGATTCCCCCGAAATGGCGGCCTTCCGCAAAGAGGTCAGAGAATACCTGGACAAGATAGTTCCCAAGGACTTGGTCGATTCCCCGGACTGGCGGGACTACCCTGAATCCGACCACCAGAAAAGGCGTGATATAGCCAAAAATTTGGGCAGCAAAGGGTGGCTCGCCCCAACCTTCCCTAAGCCTTACGGCGGCGGCGGCCTGAGCATAGACCATGCCATCGTCATCGACGAGGAGTTGGAGCGCGTCAACGTATCCATGGGCGATGTCGGCGGTATATACTCACCCGCTATCATGGTCTGGGGTACCGACGAGCAGAAGAACCGTATGCTTCCCCCTATACTCACAGGTCAGGTCCAGACCTGGATATTGCTCACTGAGCCTCATGGAGGCACAGACCTTGCCAGCGCCAAGACCACGGCGATCAGGGATGGCGATGAGTACGTCATCAACGGCTCCAAGACCTTTGTGGGAAGCGACCGCAAGCCGGACCAATTTTGGACGCTGGTGCTGTCAGACCCTAAAGGCCCGAGGCACCAGAACCTCAGTTGGATAATGATTCCCACGGACCTGGCGGGCATAACCATCCAGCCGTTGAATATTCTAAGCACCGGAGGCGTGGGCGACCACAATAACAGCGTCTTCTTTGAGGACGTCCGTGTCCCGGCTCAAAACCTAGTAGGTGGAGAAAACAAGGGCTGGCAGGTATCCTCAACCGCTATGGAGATAGAGCACGGCGGCGGCGGCGATGTCGGGCCGAACCGGATATTGGAACATTTCTTTAATTTCTGCAAGACAAACGAGATTGACCCTGATTCGAGAGACCTGATAGCCGATGTATACCTCAATGAGGATTCGCGAAGGCTCTTCGGCCTCCGAAACTTCTGGAAGAGGCACGCCAAGCAGCCCATGAGCTATGACGGCTCTCAGTTCCGTTATGTCAGGAGGATGGGTGGACTGAGAAACGCTCGCCTGATGCAGCAGATAATAGGCTATATGGCGTTGACCAGGGACAAGGAATGGGCGCCTGAAGACCGCTGGATGGAGCTTTTTATGAGAAACTCTATCACAGCCGTTCACCCAGGCGGGACCCAGAACATAGACAAGGTGATCATAGCCCGAAGGATGGGAATAGGCCGTTCGGTTAAGGAAGAGGCCGGCAAGCTCGAGTAAACCTGCCTATTCAGGAAGAAAATCACTTAGCAAACATACGGTGGGTCACTTGAGTGATCCACCGTATGTTGATCCTAAGATGCAGCTTGGGCCAACGTTGAATCAGCGCCAATATTATTAAGACATAGGTTTGGCATTTCGGTCTGGGTACTAGGAAGCGAGCAGAGGCGGTGAAATATCGCCAAGTATCTAGTTGCTGAACAAGTTTGGTTTTGTGCCTGGACTACAGTAGGGTCCCATTTGTCCGTAGGACCTACGCTGGAAGTTGGTATATGACCCGTCAATAAAGGGCCGGCTGGGCTAAATGTATTGCTAAGGAGCAAAGCCCGTGGAACGAATTGCCTTTATCATAGGCGGGATTATCACGAGTCTTTTATCCTTCTTAGTGCTGTTTCAGGGCAGTCCTGTGGGCAGGGTTGCTATGGCTAGGGCTAACCTGCCAATGCTTGACGCTTCGCCCTATGCGGTAGCTGTGTGCTTTACGCTGATATTTATCGTTGGGTTCATACTTACCACCGGCGGCTTCATCCCCGTGTCCGGCATTCCAGAGCGTTTTTGCGTTGGAGCCTTAATATATATGCTGTCCGGCGGCGTGTTCGGAGCCTATGGCATTTCATCTTCAGGAGGCGCACTGACCGCCGGCGTGCTCACCGACATAACCTTCATACGGTTCTGCATCTCCTGGCCTTATCAGATATTTGCCGCCGCTTTCAACGCGCCAAATATTGTCCTGTAAGCCGCATCAGGCTGGCAGAAATCGGAGGGGTTATAGATCCAGCCCGATTTTCTGGCGTACCTCGACCTCTACCCTTTTATAGACCTCCTGAATTGGCAAACCGGAGTCCAGCGCGATGCGCCGGCAGTCCTCGTACTCCGGGGCTAAGCTGATCCTAACGCCGTTTAGCCCTTTGATCTTGACTGTCACCGTGCCAAGGGAGGTCTCGAAGCTTTCAGTCCACCTGTCGGCTTCGTATCTGGAAACGGGCTGCGAGCGCACGCCCAGGGTCGAGGTCTCCTTTAGAATTCTATCCACTAACTCTGCCTCCTTGTCTGTTGGCGCAAGTACACTCAGGATTGTGCCCGGACGGTTTTTCTTCATCTGGATAGGGGTCAGCCAGACATCCAGAGCGCCTTCGGAAAAGAGTTGTTCCATGACATAGCCATAAATCTCCGGATTCATGTCATCGATGTTGGTCTGGAGTAGTCGCAACTCCCTAGATGGCCCCGTCGCGGTGTGGCCAAGCCATATTCTCAGAGCGTTGGGAAGCTCGGGGTGTTCCCGTGAGCCCAGGCCGTATCCTACCTTGTCGACTACGAAAGGCGGACGCTCAAAGATGCCCAGCCCGCAAATTATGGCTGCTCCGGTTGGAGTTACGGTCTCGCCGACGGGTGTGACAGTAGGAGGAGGTGGCGCGGTAGGAGCTTTGCAGATACTGATTATCTCCAGGGTACCGGGGGCAGGTAGAGGAAGGATGCCGTGCTGGGTGGTTATGTAACCACTGCCAAGGGTGAGCGGAGACGCGTAGAGTTTGTCTACTCCGAGGAGTCCCAGGCCTATTGCTACCCCCACTACATCTACTATGGAGTCTACCGCGCCGATTTCGTGGAACCGTACTTCATCTACGTCAACACCGTGTACCGATGCCTCCGCCCTGGCCAAGAGATTGAAGATGCTGTTTGCCTGGGCTTTGGCCTTACTGGGAATACCGCTCTTTTCGAGTATTGTAAGGATGTCCCTTAAATTGCGAGACGGCTGAGGGGTATCCCGGTCTACGAGTACGTTGACTTTTGTCCCTGCAATGACCCCGCGCCTGGCCCTTTCTGCCGTTATCTTATAGCCGTCCAGAGGCAGGGACTTCAACTCTTCTCTAAGGGTATCAACCGATATTCCGCAGTCCACTATGGCCCCCAGCAGCATATCGCCGCTGGCGCCGGCAAAACAGTCTAGATAGGCTATCTTCATGGGGCGTCCTCTAGAACAGGCGGGAGGCTATGCCAGGAGTAAGACAATGCCCTGTCACCACGAGCGGAAAAACCATTGGACGGGGAAATAATTAACTGGGACGTTGTGAGAGGGGTAAGACTTCGTTGAGGCTTCCGGTGCGGTATCCCGTGAGGTCCAAAGTAATGTACGCGTAGCCGAGGCCCCTTAGTTTCTTTGTCACCTGCTCTCTGACCTCATCTCTGATGAATAGGGCCATATCCTCCGGTCTAAGCTCTATTCTGGCTATGTTGTCGTGGTGTCTCACGCGAAAACCTCGCATTCCCAGGCCATGGATATAGTCTTCGGCCTCTTCGATGCGCCGGAGCATACCAGGATCGATCTTTGAGCCGTAAGGGACTCTTGAGGAGAGACATGCCATGGCAGGCTTGTCCCAGGTGCTAAGACGCAGCTCCTTGGATAAATACCGGAGCTCATTTTTCGTCAGGCCGACTTCAAAAAGAGGGCTTCTAACCCCCTGCTGAGCGCCGGCTTTATGTCCCGGGCGGAAGTCCTGCTTGTCGTCAAAGTTAAAACCATCTATGACCCATGCCACATTTTCTGCCTTAGCGACATCGTCGAGCTCACCGTACAGCTCCATCTTACAGAAGTAGCATCTGCTGGTGTTGTTGGCTGCGTATGCCGGATTATCTACTTCGTTGGTCTCAATGACGATGTGTCGTATGCCGATCTCTTTGGCAACCGCGATCGCTTCCTGGAGCTCCCGTTTGGCATAACTTGGCGATACCGCGGTTACGGCCACAGCCCTACTTTCCAGGGTCTTGTACGCTGCCGCGGCCAGGAAGCTGCTGTCGACCCCGCCGGAGTAGGCGACCAGCACCGAGTCCATCTCCGTTAGCAGGTCGTAAAGCCGGTTAAGCTTGTCCTGAGCACCGCTTAAGGTACTGTCTTGAGCGCCTGCGAAAGACTGCTCACGGTCATCTGTACGTGAAAGTTCCATTTTGCTCTAAGAACTCCTTGCTCTGCTCGTTATATTGCTGACGTTTCCTGCATCGCCTGCTAGCAGCGGCTGTAATGTGGCGAGGCCGTTTATCGCCGAGGCGAGGTATCCTGCGCCAAATCCGTTGTCTATGTTCACCACACTCACACCTGACGCGCAGCTGTTGAGCATGGCCAGCAGCGCCGCCAAGCCACCGAAGCTGGCCCCGTATCCGACGCTGGTCGGGACGGCGATGACTGGGGCCGCTATGAGACCTCCTACTACGCTGGGCAGAGCACCCTCCATGCCGGCCACTACAACCACTACGTTGGCCTCCCTAAGGTCGGGAAGCAGGTCCAGCAGTCTGTGAAGTCCAGCGATACCAACGTCGTAGGCTCGCTCCACCTTGTTGCCCATTGTCTCGGCGGTGACTACAGCCTCTTCTGCAACAGGAATATCAGAGGTGCCAGCGCACAGTACCATTATACCGGGTCTGGGTTCTCCTCTGTCTGTCCTGTCAACGGTGATAGTTCGTGCAACAGGATTAAAAACCGCGTCCGGCACGCACTCCTGGACCGCGGTGTAATGCTCTAAGGTCACCCTGGTTACCAGGAATAGGTCTGCTCTGGCGCTTAATCGTTCGGCTATGGCAGCTACCTGCTCGGGGGTCTTGCCCATACCAAAGACCACCTCGGGCATGCCTTTCCTCAGCACTCTATGGTGGTCTATCTTGGCGTATCCGATGTCTTCATAAGGGAAGTTTCTTAGCTGCTCCATCGTTTCTTCTATGGAGGCATCTCCGGCTTTCAGAGACTCAAGCACCTTGAGGAGTCTATCGTTGTATTTTTGCATATCTGTACCTGCCGGAGAAGTAAACATGGAGATTACTGTGGCTACGGTAGCATTGCGGTTCCCTTTCTGTCAAGCCGCGGATCAATCCCTGACTTTTCGGCCGGAAACTTAGACAGGCTATGGACGTAACGGTTCAATCTTGACGGCAAATCCGCACAAGGGCGTCGTGGCCGCGGGAAGTGCAAAAGGGCGGCAGCCCCGTTTGCCAGTGAGTCCGAGGGGTGTCCCCTCGGAAAACTAACCTCCTCCGCCTTCCCAGGCCAGGAAGAGGGGGAAAGGGGGCGATGGTCGCGGAGTATGGCGATGTCGCCTCCGCAAGTCTGAACAGTTACCGTTGGCCATTAATAGCCGCGAAGTGAAAAGCTGTATAATATCCTTATAGTCTATTACGATAACGTCTAGGAAGCAGGTCCTTTTTAATATGAAAGAGTTACCCACTGTCCCTCTGCAAGAACTCATCAGGACCATGATGGGCACCACTCTTGTAGGGGTTGTGCTGCTGGTTGTTGCATTGGCTGTTTCCAGCCTTACCGGAAGCAACAAAACGGGTGTCGTAGGCGCCGGGTTGGAGACCGCTGAACAGGAATCATCGGCCAGCGGAATACCAAAGTTAGAAGAAGGATGGAATTGGTACGAGAACTCCAGGCAGAGCTACACCGTTGCTTTACCCGCTAACTGGCAGCGGATAGACCTAGAGCCGCAGGCGATGGATTTCAGCATTAAAGAAGCTGCCCAAAACGACTCTCAGTTGGTTGGGCTGCTAACCGCTCAGGCAAGACAAGTTGCTGCATCCGGCGCTGACTTTTTCGCTGTTGACTCGTCAGAGGGTGGCGCGGACAAGAAATATGTTACTAACCTAAATATTACTAAGGGGCCTTTGGAGCGCTCTGGGACGGACTTGGACGGCTATGCCGAGTTAAGCCTTAAGCGGCTGGAAGGACTGGATACCACCATAAAGCCCATCGACCATTCCCGCACCAGAATAGCGGCCGGCGTGGCTGAGGTATTTGAGCACCAGATGAAAACCGAAGCCAGCAAAGATGCTGCTAACCTTGCTGTAACGCAGTACGCGGTAATTACTGAAGGCGGCAGCTACCTCATCACCTTTACTACACCATCGGCCCTAAGCGAGAGGTATGCGCCTGTATTCCGCATGTCCGCTGAAAGTTTCCACCTAACTGGAGCGGCAGAGTTGGCCGCAGGGAGCAATGCATCCGGTAATGCGAATCCAACCGCGGGAAATGCACCACCAGCTGCGAACTCCGCCGCTGCTGTGTCCTTGGGAGTAGTGCAAGGCCAGGTTACCGACGCTACTACAGGAAGACCAATTGCAGGGGCTACAGTGCGGATAAAAGGCTCTTCGATATCGGCTAACACCGATATCAGCGGCTCTTATCAACTGACCAAGGCGCCGGCAGGTGATCGAAGAGCAGTAGTATCGTCGGATAGT
>SHYC01000110.1 GCA_009693005.1 Dehalococcoidia bacterium
ACCTGCCCCTACGGGGGATGCATTACGCAAAGAGGCCATGGCGCACCTGGACATCGCCATCGCAGAGTTCACGGCGATGAAGATGCAGCCGGCGCTCGAGCGGGCGCTGCGGCACAAGGGGATATTGAAGGCGTAGTCCGGCGCCGTCAGACCGTCATTCTGAGCCGCAGCGAAGAATCCGTTTCCCAGCCCTGCTAGGACTATGGTGCGTAAGAAACGAGATTCTTCGGTCGTGCCTCCCTCGGAATGAGACAGATGGACCGCAAGCGGCTGCTGAAGGCGTAACGCGGCGGCGTCCTACCGTCATTCTTGAGGTCGCCGGGGCGACCGAAGAATCCGCCCCGCAACAGTTCCGGTACTATAGTGCAGGAAGCAACGAGATTCTTCAGTCGCTGAGTGCACCCTGTCCGCTTTGTGGACTCTGTGCGCGCGGAGGCTCCCAAAGGTGACCTTCAGAATGACAGTGGGAGCATACGCCGCGGCGTATGCTCCGCGGTGGGCACGGGGACAAGCCCACGCCCCTGCGGCGAAACTCCGGATTGGACGACATACAAAAGCCACAGACTGATATTCACTCTGCGGCTTTATGGTTACCTCGGTTTCCTCGTCTTATTAGAAAAGTCGCTGCTTATTTCAATGTCTTAAGGTAGGCGATCAGATTGTCGACCTCCCCAGCGGCAAGGCCAAGGTTCGGCATTAGCGTGTCCGCCTTTACCCCTGGCGGGTTTGTGAGCCACTTGCGAAGGTCGGCGTCGTTAAAGGAGAGGTTTCCGACAGACAACTTGTCCCTGCTTGCTATGGTGCTTAGGTCGGGACCGATGGTGCCCCGTGCGGCCGGGATACTCTGTATGGTGTGGCATGCAATGCAGCCCTTCGAAGAAACCAGGATCTTCCCCGTGTCAGCATTTCCGGCGCCGCCTCCGCTTGCCGCGGTTTGGGTAGGCTGGGCGGAGGCTGCAGTTGTGGCGCTAGGCTGGGCTGCCGCTGCAGTTGTCGCAGTGGGCTGCGCCTGAGCGGCGCCGGCCGTCGCGGTTGAGGCAGCTCCAACAGCCGTTGGCGCGGGCGGAGTGGGAGCCGGAGGCACAGTGCCGGGGTTTCCGGTGCATGCAAGTAGTCCAATTGCTGCAAAAGCGCACGCAGATATGGTAAGTCGCTTAAGGTTCATCCGATGACTCCTGGTAATAATAGTTGGGTATGCAGCCCGCGGTGAGGTGTAGAAGTAGAATAAAAGATAAAAATCACAAGCCACGGCAATTCTATCATCGGGTCTACTTCGTGTCAAATTTCGGACCACCGGGTCTCATAAGGTGTTGTCACTGTCACCTCGTTTGACGCGGAACGGCGGACCAATCTGGATGTACCTGTTCACTCTTCAGGGCAAGTCCGCGCAAGGGTGTCGTGGCGCCGTTAAGTGCAGAAGGGCGGCAGCCCTTTTTCCAGGGAGTCCGAGGGGTGTCCCCTCGGAAAACTAACCACCTCTCCATTTCCAGTCCAGGAAGAGGTGGTTAGGGGGCGATGGTTGTGGGGCATGGCGAGGCCGCCTCCGCGAGTCTGAACAGTTACATCAGGGCCCGCTATTTTGTTGAGCCATAAATGGTATGTTATACTTCGGACAAGCTTTTGGATTCAAAACATAGTGTATTTAGAGAGTGCGATCTCTTATGACTCAGCATGCCTCTGACCGAGATAGTAATATCTCTGCGGTAAAGCAACAGCTCAAGGCTGATCTAAATCGAAGACAGCCGGAAACAGGGAAAGCGCAGAATTTAGGAGGGGCGTCCGATCACATACAGAGGTTGGCCGAGCGCCACTACCTCAATGAACTGGTGTTCTCCTCAAGTATTCCCGTCCTGGGCCCCGTTATTTCGCGGGCGCGTCAGCTATGGAACAGCATTTCCACCAAATGGTATGTCCGGCATATAGTCCAACAGCAGGTGGATTTCAACCTCTCCGCGGTAGCCTCTATTCAACACTTAGATCAAGCTCTCGAGGGTCTGAGGCAGGAGATCAGGTATCTTGAAGACCTCAGTGTAGAGAATGACAGATACGTGACCAGGCTGAATACGCTGATGGGATCACTTTCCTTCTACCTGCAGCGCTTGGAAGCAGAGCACAAGTCCATCGAAGAAGGTGACCATGAGAATCGCCTGAGGAGAGCGGAGCGGAGCTTGTCTCATCTGCAGGCCGGGGCTAAATCTAAGAATAGTGATGGTCCCGGAGGCCTGATACACCCGCAGACTCCTAAATTTGATATGGACTCTCTAGCCTTTTCCCAGAGGTTCAGAGGCCATGTTGACCGAATAAAAGAACAGCAGCGGTATTATCTTGAGTATTTCGTAAATGTAGACGACGTTTTGGACATTGGATGCGGGAGAGGAGAGTTCCTGGACCTGCTGAAAGAGGTGGGGATAAGGGCCAGGGGCGTGGACCTGGATGCGGAGATGGTCCAATACTGCCTCGACCGCGGCCAGGATGCAGTGCACGGGGACGCGCTCGCCTACCTTTCATCTCTGCCCGACAACGCTTTGGGTGGAGTGTTCTCCGCTCAGGTCATAGAACACCTTCCTCCTGCAGTCCTGATAGATCTGGTCAACCTGTCATATAACAAGCTGGTTCCCGGTGGCGTTTTTCTGGCTGAGACTAATAACCCCATGTGTTTCCTGGCGATGTCCACCCACTTTGCCATAGACCTAACCCACGAGCGTCCGATCCATCCGGAGACCATCAAGTTCCTGATGGAGTCCGCCGGGTTCACCGAGGTAACTGTCAGGTATACGTCTCCGGTGCCGGAAGAGCTGAGGCTGCAAATGCTTAAAACGATGGACGAGGGACAACCGGGACGATCACCAGCATGGGTCACTACTATTAACGGCGACCTCGAAAAGCTAAACAGCATGCTGTTCGGATATCAGGACTACGCCGTGATAGGGCGTAAAGAGATCCGGTGATACAACCGAGGAATTATCCCTAAAAATAGCTCGATACGCTGTTGGTCGAGCGCCGAACGACCTCTCGAGAGCATTGAGGGACGAGCGGCGGCAGATGTTTTCATCCTGTGGGGTGTCGCCCACAATCCCAGAATAGGGTACCTCACTAAAGGTCAAAATGGCAGTAAAAAGTATCTGCATCTGCAGCACACAGGTTCCTTTCAATTGGGGTGGCGCCGAGCTGCTGGTAGGAGCGCTTCGCCAGGCCTTGGCGAGTCGCGGCTATGATACCGATGTTATCAGCATACCATTCAAGTGGTATCCCAAAGAGGAGATAATAACCCACGCGCTGGCCTGGCGTCTGATAGACATCGAAGAGAGCAACGGCAGGCCGATTGACATGGTTATTGCCACCAAGTTTCCCTCATATATGGTCAGGCACAGCAAGAAGGTGGTATGGCTGGTGCAGCAGTTTCGTCAGGCCTACGATCTTTTTGGCACTCCATACGGTGACCTTGGATCAACTAAAGACGACCAGCGGATCAGGGAGATGATACATGACATGGACAATAACTCCCTGAACGAGGCAGATAAGATATTTGCTATTTCGAACAACGTGCGAGAGCGCCTGCTGTCTCATAATGGAATAGATAGCGATGTGCTCTATCCTCCTCCGAAGGATAGGGACTATCGCTGCGATGGCTATGGCGACTATATCTTGTCCGTAGGAAGGTTGGAGTCTCTAAAGCGCACCTCACTGCTAATCGAGGCGGTGGCTCGGGTTAGAGAGGCCAGGTGTACCATAGTAGGCGTCGGACCGGAAGAAGCTAAACTGCGGGAGCTAACTAGAGACCTCGAGGTGGAGGATAGGGTAAGGTTCACGGGTTACGTGGATGACGCGACGCTTGTGGGTCTTTATGCCAACTGCCTGGGTGTCTTCTACGCTCCGTACGACGAGGACCTCGGTCTTGTTCCGGTAGAGGCGTTTAAGTCTAAAAAGCCGGTGATCACTACCAGCGACTCAGGAGGCGTCTTAGAGTGGGTGTTAGATGGACGTAACGGTGCTGTTACGGAGCCGAACCCCGAAAATATAGCCGATGGGATAGCCTCTTTGTATAAATCCAGCGAACGAGCGGCCAAGCTGGGCGAAGATGGCTGGCTAAAAGTTAAGGACGTAACCTGGGACACGGTTGTAGACACGCTTTTACAGTAGACTTATGAGAGTAGCTTATTTTTCTCCCCTTCCACCCACGCCCTCCGGCATATCTGATTATTCCAGGGACCTGCTGCCTGACTTGTGCGAGCTTGCAGATGTCACCGTGGTGGCGGAGGATGCGGACAGTCTGGATACAGGGGTTTTGGGGAGGGCATCAGTAGTTGATCACAGGGAGTTTGATCCTGCGCCGCAGGCTCAGTCTCGATCTATCAATATATACCAGATGGGGAACAGCCCTTGTCATCGGTACATGTACCCGTTTATTCTAAAATATCCCGGGATCGTGGTCCTTCACGACTATGTGCTCCATCATTTCGTTTGGGAAAATAGCATTGGGATTGGCAAAACGGCCGGTTATTTGAGGGAGATGGGTTACAGCATGGGACGGGATGGTCTGGACAGCGCTCACCGGGTACTTGCCGGTAAAGCGACGCCGATGTTCTTTCAGCATCCGCTATCTGAAAGAGTTCTGGATGCCAGTTTTGGTCTCATTGTACACAGCAGTTACGTCAGGGACCTGGTTCTCAGAACACGCCCATCGGCCAAGGTCAAAGTGGTGCCCATGGGCATGCCTCTGCCCGAGGTGATGCCTCGTAATGAGGCGAGGGCGCTGCTAGGACTCAGCAAGGACTCCTTTATCGTAGCGTCATTTGGCCAGGCTTCACCGCATAAGCGGATAGATGTAGTTGCCAGGGCAGTTGCGAAGCTGAGGGTTAATGTCCCGGATTCACTTTACATAATTGCCGGCAGTACGGTACCGGGATTTGACGTCTCTCGAGTAGCCCGAGATCTTGGTATAGAGGATGTGGTTAAGATCACCGGCTTTACCGACAGTCAGAGCTTCACAGCGTTCATGATGGCGGCGGATGTGTGCGTGAATCTGAGGTATCCGACGGCGGGGGAGACCTCCGCCTCTGCATTAAGAGCTATGGCGGCTGGTAGGGCTACGATAATATCGGATGTTGGGGCCGCTCAGGATATACCGGACAGCGTGTGCATAAAAATAGATATAGGAGCAGACGAGGAAGAACAACTTCTCCAGCATCTGAAGACCTTTGCAGAGAATAAAGGCGCCGCGGACTCTTTAGGTGAAACGGCCCGTAAGTATATAGCTGAGAATCATACACTTCAAGGCGCGGCTCGTCGCTATGTGTCTTTTATCAATGAGGTAGTAGATTCTCCTATATCATCTTCGAAGAGTCTTGCAGGCTTCATTCGAAATGATCCGGATGAGGCGGTATTAGATAAAATCGCAAGAGATCTGGATGCACTAGCGGTGACAAGGCAAGATCGCGATATTATTGGCATGGTATCCGAACTCGTCCGTGAACTGGGCATTAAGAGCGTGAACGGCTAGAGCAGTGGACAACAGACGGGGAGACTTAATATGACAACTGAAGTCTTTGCAGACGTTACTTCGGATGGAGGTAATGTAATCGCTGCTCCAGCCTACTCCTTTATTATTCCCGTGTATAACGAAGAGGATAACGTGATCCCCATGCATGAGTCTTTGACCGCGGTTGTTAGAGACCTGAACGGCAGTTACGAGGTCATCTACGTTGACGATGGCAGCAAAGACAAGAGCTTTGCCAGGCTTCTGCACATAGCTGAGGGCGACCCTGCGGTAAAAGTAGTGCAGTTCCGTAGAAACTTTGGTCAGACCGCGGCTATTAGCGCGGGTATTACTCATTCGACTGGCGAAGTGCTGATTTTTCTTGATGCGGACCTCCAAAACGACCCCAAAGACATTCCCAGGCTGATAGAGAAACTAAACGAAGGGTACGACGTGGTTAGCGGCTGGAGAATTAAGCGAAAGGACCCGTTTTTAACCAGAAGGCTCCCGTCACAGGTAGCAAACGGCATTATTTCGTTTATTACCGGAGTCAAGCTTCACGATTACGGTTGCAGCTTGAAGGCCTACCGGCGGGAGGTCATTCGTCATGTCAACCTGTACGGCGAAATGCACCGTTTTATCCCGGTGTACGCGTCCTGGGTCGGTGCATCTATAACTGAGCTTCCGGTTGAGCACCATCCCCGCAGGATGGGGAAATCAAAATATGGGCTGTCAAGAGTATTTAAAGTTGTGCTGGACTTGCTGACGGCCAAGTTCCTCAATAATTACTCCACCAAGCCTATTTATGTTTTTGGCGGAGCCGGCCTATTTCTGTTTATTATGGCGTTTATTACTATCTCTATCGCAGTGGTTCGAAAGTTTGCTATTGGCGTTTCTTTGATACAAACTCCTCTCCTTCTGATGTCTGCTATGTTAGCAATGATGGGGTTCCAGTCTATTCTAATGGGTCTCTTAGCGGAGATTGCGATTAGAACCTATCACGAGTCTCAGCATAAGCCTACATATACTATCAAGAAGATGGTTAACATAACTCCTCCAGATTATTTGTCCGGGGATTGAGGCGATATATTATGAGATCCACCATTTAGTATGTGCGGTATCGCAGGAGCGGCCAGCCGCAGCATGGATAAGGCGATAGATGAGCCGCAACTCCGCTCTATGTTGGGGAAAATAGTCCATCGGGGACCTGACGATGAAGGAGTGTACCTTGACGCGTGTGGGGCTATTGGTGTGCGCCGCCTTTCGATAATAGACGTGCAGGGTGGTCACCAGCCAGTTCACAACGAAGACGAGCGGCTCTGGGTAGTGCTCAACGGCGAGGTCTACAACTTCAAAGAACTGTACGAACAGCTCACGCGTCTGGGGCACCGGTTCTACACCAGAAGCGACACAGAGGTAATTGTGCATGCCTATGAAGAGTGGGGCGATAGTTGTGTAGACCATCTGAACGGCATGTTCGCCTTCGCAGTCTGGGACGCAAAGACTCAAAGGCTGTTTATTGCACGGGATAGGGCCGGCATGAAGCCGCTGTATTACTGCCAATATGACGGCAGGCTTGCCTTCGCTTCAGAGCTTAAGGCGCTCCTGGCTCTACGCGATATTCCACGAGAGTTGGACCTGATTTCCCTAAACCTATACCTAACCTACGAGCACGTGCCCACTCCGAGGACGATACTGAAGGGGATCTGCAAGCTGCC
>SHYC01000111.1 GCA_009693005.1 Dehalococcoidia bacterium
CTTCGAGATGCATCTTGAAGCACATCGCCGTGGATGCGCACTCCTGGGCCAGCGCCTCTATCACAAGCACCGTTGCCAGCATATCCGCGCCCAGGCCACCGTGCTCCTTGGGAATCGTAAGCCCCAAAAGACCTGCTCGCCCTACCTCCTGGATATTTTCAACTGGAAACCGCGCTTCATGATCGATCTCGGCCGCGCGCGGCCGCAAGTGTTCCTGCGCGATACGCGTTGCTATAGACTGCAACTTACTCTGTTCGACCGTAAGGGGGAAGTCTACCACTTTTCCTCCGTTGAACTCCGGTTTATATCAAGCTCATGCTTTTAATATCTCTTTGCGCTCACGGACATCCTGTACGTACAGCGGCGTACCCAAGCTCTGGTAGTCGGCGAGATCCTGGCCATGGAAGGCCATGGCCCTTTGGCAGACTTCGCCGCCCTCACCCCTGACCTCTCCCAGAAGTAAAGGGAAGCCTTCCAAGTTTTCAGGAGTGCCTAGAGGATAAAGGACATTATTTAGTCGATGCAGGATGGTATTCTTTTATAGGTTGTGCGTCTGTCCTGAGAAATAATTCACCCAAAGTGACATATGTAGAGATCGCCACGAGCAAAGCGTCTCGATGAGAGATTTCTGCTTTAGCTTTGGACTCTAAATCGTAGAGACCCTCTATTGACTCGGCAAGTCGGTTTAGTGCTTGGACAAATAACTTTCACCAGATGTCCTAGCCCCTTTCTGATGCAGGTAGGCCATAAGGCGGTTTATATACTTTTCCTCAGTAACTTGTAGTTTCTTATCTTGACTTTATCCTGGAAGTTGGTCATACGTCGATCTGGCATCTTGCCATAAATGAGAAGCTATATCCTGAAGCACTGAGCGGCAGGCAAGCACCGATGCTCGCCACATTAAAGGTTCGTTCGATCTCAAGTTTTCAGTTATACTCTTAAATCCCTTACTTAATCCAATTACGGTTAAGTACTTCTCAATAATATTACGGTAAGATTGATATATATCATCGACCAGGTTCCCGAACTCCAGCGTGACTGAAGCACTAGAAGCAAACTCGAAACACCAATCGTTAATTCTCTCAAGTATGAGTGCTACTGTATTTGGAGGCAGATGTTGCGAAGCTCTAAAAACTATTGTTTCTTTAGGATTATATGTCTCTTGTATTTCTTGGATTTCATTAGTAGTATAACGAAGGCTTGGCTCTCGGGGTAATTCTAGCTCGGTAACCCCATGTCGGACATCTAGGCGTAGCGGCTCACTTTGAGGAATTTTACCTTTTACTATTAACAAGGACAAAGTTCCCATGGGTGTATTATATGCATGCCACTCCTTTAGCCAATGCTGCGCCTGCCTATACCATGGACATTCTTGATCTTGGCTGAATCCCATAAGTTCAGATCGGATATATTTTACATTTTCTTCCCAATTGAGCAAGGTGCAGGCTCGCATAAGCTTGCGTAGATTATTAGGGGTGGTACTGGTGTTGTCCAAAATGGACTGAACTACTTCCATGAATAACTTGAGGGCTTGCTCTTGGCTGGACAATATCATAGATTGATTCTATCCTTCGAAGTACTATTACCACCAACCTGAAGCTAATCTGTGTGAATAAATGATATCTATTAATTATGCAAATCGGGTTTGAAAATAATGCCACAGATGCTATCTGTGGCGCAATATACTGCGTATTAGGATGGTCGGGGTGGGCGGACTCGAACCGCCGGCCTCTTGGTCCCAAACCAAGCGCTCTGCCAAGCTGAGCTACACCCCGCATTGAGGTACGAAGATAAGGAGTAATGCCCGCTTATTGCAGAGCCACTCGGCTGTAGTCCGCTACACTGGAGTCTCGACCAAAGCTAGATCGCTCAACGATACCTCTCTGAAACTCCCGCCAAACTGGCTCTGAAACGCGCGAAGAATGCTTTCCTCTACCTCTACCAATTTTACAGGACTTCCGAGCAGTTTAGCAATTGAGGTGACGCCGCGGTCCTTGATGCCGCAGGGAATGATGCCGTCGAAGTAGGATAGGCACGGGTCTACGTTTAGGGCGAAGCCGTGCATGGTGATGCCGCGGCTGATTCTGACGCCAATGGCCGCGATCTTCTCGTCCTCAGCCCACACGCCTGTATATCCGGCGTCCTGCCTGCCAGTTATGCCGAAGTCCGCCAGCACCTGGATTAGCGCCCGCTCGAGCGCCCTGATGTAGCTGTGTACGTCCAGTCCCCGCTTCCTCAGGTCTATTATAGGATATCCAGTGATCTGGCCCGGCCCGTGGTAGGTGACATCGCCGCCTCTATCCACGTAATAGAGGGCGATGCCTCTCGCTTTCATCTCAGCTTCAGAGATGAGGAGATGGGACTCGGTGGCCCGGCGGCCCATGGTGTAGACGTGATTGTGCTGTAGCAGCACCAGCGCGTCATCGATCACCCCTGCATGACGCGCGGCCAGCAGCCCGCCCTGGAGATCCCAGGCTTCATCGTAGTCCATGAAACCCGGGCGAAGGAGCAGCCAGTCCTTACTCATCAGACCCTGATCCTATATCGACGCGGCCGCGCTGGCGCCGGCCGATTGCACCTGCTCCCAGGCGTGGTAAGAGCTGCGCACCAGCGGTCCGGACTCCACATGCTTGAACCCCATGGCCATGCCGGCCTCTTTTAACCGGGCAAACTCCTCGGGGGTGTAGTAGCGGTCCATGACTATGTGCTCCTGGCTCGGGCGCAGATACTGCCCTATGGTCAGGATGTCGCATGAGATCTCTCTCAGGTCTCGCATGGTCTGGAGGAGCTCATCGAAGCGCTCGCCCATTCCCACGATCATGCCTGACTTGGTCAACACCTCAGCGTTGATAGCCTTGGCCTCTTTCAGAAGGTCCAACGCTCGCTGGTAGCGGCCACCGGAACGGACTCTCCTGTAGAGGCGCGGGACAGTCTCGATGTTGTGGTTGAACACGTCCGGCCTTGCTGCCATAACCTTTGCAACAGATTCGATTGACCCCTTGAAGTCCGGGACCAGCACCTCGATTGTGCAGTCCGGATTCTTCTCCCTGACTCTCCTTATGCAGGCCGCGAAGATGGCCGCGCCTCCGTCGGGCAGGTCATCCCGGTTGACGGAGGTTATTACCACGTGCTTCAGCCCCATCCTCTGCACCGCCTCGGCCAGGCGCACAGGCTCGTGGAGGTCCAGGCCGACGGGCATTCCGGAGATCACCGCGCAGTAGGCGCAGCGTCTGGTGCACACCGCGCCCAGGATCATGAACGTAGCGGTGCGGTTCTCCCAGCACTCTCCGATGTTGGGGCAGTGCGCCTCCTCGCATACGGTGTGAAGCTCCAACCCCCGCATGAGGTTTTTCATCTCTACATAGTTTGGCCCACCGGGGAAGCGGACTTTAAGCCAGGGAGGCTTTCTTGGCGCTTCCAAATGCTGCGTGCTCATTTAGACCACCTTACTGGACATTTATACGACATTTTCCTTGTTGCTTTTCTGCCTACGCGACAGAAATACATTAGCCACACATGTCAGCTTGCGGATACGCCCCCAGCCCCCCTGAGGGGGTTCAAGGTATCCCTTCGGGATATTAGACTCAGGGGTACACCCCCTGAAACCCCCGCCAAAGGGGATGCTCCCCTCTGGACTCCCCTATTTCTAATCTATCCCTTTGGGATTAATCATATGAGGGGGACACCCCGTTAGACCCGTGACAAAAGGCTTTCGCCCTCTGCACTCCTAGTTTTAACCCGATGGTTTATGCCACAATACTTAGGCTTTAAAATCATTAGCCCAGGAACTTCCTCACACTTGCCGCTTTCACCACCTGCTCGCCCAGCCCGTCGCGGTCGTCTTCGAGCAGCTTGGATATTATCTCGGTGGTGATATCCTTGTGCTCGTCGTTAACGTGGAAGTCCGTTATCGGAGTATCCAATATTCCCGATAGATTTTTCGGCAATAGAGATACGACATTGGGGTTCAGATATTGAAGAGCGTCCCTGAGGTCATCCTCCAAATTCAGGTACACACCCTTTAAGAAGTCCATGTCGTTCTTACGCAACGCGCTCAGGCCCAGTATCTCGGGTGGAAGTCCTATAGAGTAAAGGGCCGCGGTAAATGATATAGCCCGCGGAAGTCTGGCCCGTCCTACATCCCGGGAGTAGCCGAACAGCCCGATATGCAGCTTCCTCTTCCTTCTGCTTGGTATAAATCTTGCGATCTCATTAATAAGAGGAGCAAGGGCTACCACTTGCCGCTGGTATTCCTGGGAGCATCTATCTATGACGTCAAGACAGTACTCCTCGTCCACCCCCTGCGGAGGACTTTTTGGAGACCGTTGAATCGTCTCAACGGCATCTCTTACCTCATCGGGATGATGATCGTACTTGAATGCCGACTGTAAGGTAAAGGTATGTACACTTGGGAATTCACGGATCGTGCGGTTTACGGTCGCAGGGGTCAGGTTGCCTCTAAAGGGCGCCGAGCCAACTCCCAGGATAGGATAAAGCTCAATGCCCTTATCCTGGGACAAGGTCCAGAGTCTGTGAAGCGCAATCTTGTTTAGCAGGACAGCGCTTATCATCCCATAGTTCATCGCCGGATCAGACCTGGCAAGGAAGATTCTGTGAGCGCGAACCCCCGTGCCTCTAAGATACTCCTCGGTTATGAGGTGGGCGTTGAGCATGTGCTGCATGTCCTCAAATAGCGGGATGACATTTATACGGTCCGGCTTAAACTCCCCTATCCACTCAGCGACGGTAATATCACCCTCGCTCAGCGGCTGGTCCTGCTTTCCGGCCACGAAGTCGGCATAGTAGCGGTCAATTCTTCGCAAGCTTGCAGCGGTGGAGGCCATGGGAAGTATCACTTCGAAGATAGGCGGCGGAACATCCCTCTCGTCATCACCATAGAATAGCTTAGCTGCATCATAGGAGCGTGGGATACTGTCCAGAGTCTCCAACAGTATCTTGCCCTCGCCTCTTTCTACGGCAGGATTGGGCACTCTGATGGTAAGAAAGCGATTTTCGCCGAGCCTGTTCTTCCTGAAGTAGGCCTCGTACCTGGTGAGTAGCTTCTTGACAACGTAGCTGTCCACCTCTTTGCCCTCGCTGTCCCACATCTGCTCGTCGCAACCCAGGTTCGCGAAGGCATAGTACGCCTCTTTTATCTCGTCCTCGCCGCTCATCTCAGGGTCTTCCGCGAAGAAGGGGATCTGGACATTATCGGGGTGCTGCGTGCTCATGCATCGTGGGATATTGACCATAGGAGGTCTCCTAATTATTGATTTAAACTTGCACGGTGACCTTTTATACGAATACCCAGTCCTCTGGTATTTGCTCACCGCTCTTACGGGCCATGCTAATCCAAAGCAGGATAGCATCCTTAACGTTATCCAAAGGTTCGTCTACAGTATCGCCTAGGCTTACACATCCTGGCAAGGCGGGAACAGTGACTGTATACCCCCGCTCATCATTATTAGGCTCAAGGACGACTGTGTAATCTATCTTGTTCATTACTTTAGACCGGCACCGTTACTTTGTACACGACTCCTTTTTCATCTGGAATAGCCTTCCCCTCCTTATTTAAGGAGGCCAGATAGCCCGTGATGGCATCTTTTGTCATCTCTACGGCCTCTTCCGTGCTCTCGCCCTGGGAACCACATCCCGGTAATGCAGGAACCTCAGTCCAATACCCTCCAGTTTCATCCGGATGAACGATTATTGTGAACTCTACATTTTTCATAATACCTCCTGGAACTCTTCCCAGCTAACACCTACTGTTTTTAGTTGGTTCAAAACGAGGCCTGGCTTTAACGTGCCATGATAAGGTATAGTAACCCTTCTTTCATCTTGGTGCCTAAGGATATAATGGCTCCCGGTAACATGGTGAACTTGAAATCCTAACCTGCCAAAGGCTCTTATGGCGCTTGCAGCACTTATACCTCTTGCTCTTCTCCCCGAAGCCATTCTATCGCCGCACTACCATGTGCACCGGGCGGCCTTCCACTGCCAGAGCTGCCTCCATGAGCGCCTCCGACAGCGTGGGATGGGCGTGTATAGATAGGCCCAATTCCAAAGGTGTAGCTTCAAGGAATCTACCAAGAGCGGCCTCTGCGATAAGCTCGGTGGCGTTCGGCCCAATTATATGCACGCCCAGGATCTCGCCGGTACCCCCGTCGGATACCACTTTGGCAAAGCCCTCGGTCTGGCCCATTATGAGGGCGCGTCCGTGGGACTGAAAGGAGTAGCGGGCGCTCTTTACGGAATGCCCCTTCGCCTTAGCCTCCTGCTCCGACATCCCCATACTGCCGATCTGAGGCCGGCAGTAGGTGCATCTGGGGACGCGGGTGTAATCTATGGGAACTACCCTCTCACCTGCAATGGCTTCTACCGCCTGATGTCCTTCAGCAGTGGCGACGTGAGCCAGCAGATAACCCCCGATTGCATCCCCTATTGCGTATACACCCTGCTTGTTGGTACGCATTTTGGAGTCGACCTTGATGTAACCGCGCTCCGTATCCAAACCGAGATCTTTCACAGAGTCCAGGATAGCCTCTCTGCCGACGGCCACCAGGACCTTCTCTGCGGTGATGGTTTCTCTTTTTTCGCCTTGCAGGACATCTACTTGTACCTGGCCTTCACCTAATTTTAAGCTTTGTGCGTCTATTTTGGTCTCGGTGAGAATTCTGATGCCTCGACGGGCGAAGGACCTCGCCAGCACCTGTCCGACATCCCGGTCTTCCAGAGGCACGATGGTCGGCATAAGCTCGATTATGGTCACGTCGGCTCCCAGGTCTCGGTAAAGAGAGGCAAATTCCACGCCGACAGCCCCGGCTCCAATGATAATTATCGACTTAGGCACGTGCTCAAGCGCGAGAGCATGGTCACTGAACATTACGTGCTCGCCGTCGACTTCGAGACCGGGAAGGCTCTTTGGCCGGGACCCGGTGGCAATAACTAGGTTGTCGAATTTTAGCTCCCTGGTCTCCGAGCCGTTACGCACAACTACGCTGTTCGCCGATGTGACTGCTCCTTCTCCTTTTATCAGAGCAACCTTATTGCTCTGCAGGAGGAACTCTATGCCCTTATGAAGCTGGTCTATGATCTTGGTCCTACGCTCCAGGATATCGGGATAGCTGTAAGAGACATCGGA
>SHYC01000112.1 GCA_009693005.1 Dehalococcoidia bacterium
GAGCTGGACCCAGCTTCTTATGACAGCCCGTATGGGGCTTGACACGTCCACTCGGGCCATGGTGTCTCGCGCGATAGGGGCCAAGGACATCAAACTGGCCAATCACGTTGCCTTGCAGAGCTTTTTGCTCGGTGGCGGCATGACGTTGGTACTAAGCACACTGGCTGTAATCTTCACCGAGTGGCTGTTGCATTTGTTAGGCGTCTCGGATCGGGTGATTGCGGAGGGCGCAAACTACGTTCGGGTTCAGTTTCTTGCCACGCTTTCTTTGTCATTCCTTTTCACCAGCACTGCGATTTTGCAGGCATCCGGCGACGCAGTAACGCCCATGAAAGCGCAGGTGGTTACTCGTGTTCTCCACATTACGCTGGCTCCGCTGCTGGTCTTCGGGCCGGGATTTCTGCCCAGCCTGGGGTTGCCAGGCACTGCGCTGGCCAATTTCGTTGCTCAGGCTGTGGGGGCGAGCATGAACCTTTATGTGCTCTTCACGGGCGGGTCTCGGATACAGCTGACACTGCGGGGGTTTCGCGTGGACCTGCCGCTGCTGTGGCGCTTGACGGTGATCGGCGCTCCAGCGTCGGCGACGAATATGGAGCGCTCCGTTGCTAACCTCATCGTAGTTGGCCTGATCAGCCCATTTGGCGACCTCATTCTGGCAGCCTATTCCATAGTCCAGCGGGTGCAGATGTTTATAAATCTGGGAAGCTCGGGGATTGGACAGGCGTCAGGGACCCTGGTGGGACAGAACCTCGGCGCAACTCAGGAGGGCCGAGCTCGCACTACGGTGTGGTGGGCGGTAGGCTTCAGCCTCGCGGCTAATGTGTTGGTCGGCGCCGTTATCCTGCTCTTTCCAGCGGCCCTTCTCTCCATCTTTAGCCGAGACGGGAACTTGTTGGAGGTGGGAGCGGTCTGGCTGCAGATCCAGGTGATAGGCTTTATTATCGCAGGCGGCAACGTTGTGTTCATCCAGACCTTCAATGGCGCTGGTGACACCGTTATTCCGCTGGTGGCGACTTTCGCCAGCATGTGGGCGATCGAGCTGCCCGTCGCGGTGCTGCTTTCCGGCGTGGGACAAAACTGGTCAATACTTGGGCTGGGGTTCTCGATTCCAACCATAGGGACCCTGGGTGTGTTAGGAATAGCGTGGTCCATTGTCGTGGCGCAGAGCTTCCGTTTCTCGTTATACTTGCCCTACTTCCTCTGGGGACCGTGGCATAAGAAGAAAGTAATTTAGACGATCGTACCCGCATCGGCGCCTTCGACGCTGCTTGTTGTTAGACAGCACTGACATTTGCATATACCATCAACAAACGCGAATCGCGCGCTTGACACTTGTCATGGATGATGCTACACTCCCTAAGTGTACAGGAAGTTTAGTTTCCTATGCAGTTCGTGGTGTTTTCCACGAAGCGACTGGTCTCGGGTCGAAAGGCCTAGGACTGATAACGGCGAGGGATATACATTCTCTCGTTAGTTCAGTAATATGGCTTTCTTCGACCTATTGTTGCGTTATGAGGAGTGTCTGGAGTTGGACAATGCCTACTATTAATCAATTAATCAGAAAAGGCAGAAAGCCTGTCTCTAAAAAGACCAAGGCACCGGCGCTCCTGTTCTCTTTCAACAGCTTAAAAAATAAGGTAGTAAGAGGAGTCCCTTCTCCCCAAAAGCGCGGAGTATGCACCCAGGTTAGGACTACTACCCCAAAGAAGCCCAACTCCGCTCTCAGGAAGATAGCAAGGGTGAGGCTCACCAATGGCATAGAGGTAACGGCGTATATTCCTGGGGAAGGGCATACTCTGCAGGAGCACTCCGTGGTCCTGATTCGGGGAGGCAAGGTTAAAGATCTGCCTGGTGTGAGATACCATATTGTTCGGGGAGCCTTGGACAGCACCGGGGTTAGGGACAGGAAGAATGGCCGTAGCAAGTACGGCGCCAAGAAGCCGGCGGCAAGATAGCTAACGCTTCAATCATGAATCGGTGTGGGTGAATTTATGCCTAGGCGAGGAAAAGTAGTAAAAAGAGTAACTGCGCAGGATGCCAGGTACCACAGTCAACTAGTAACCAGACTCACCAATAAGATTATGCTTAGCGGTAAAAAGAGTACAGCGACGCGCCTCATGTATGGCGCGATGGATCTCGTGCAGTCTCAGACGAGGCGGGAACCTTTGGAGGTGCTAGAACAGGCCATACGGAATGCCACACCGGCCTTAGAGGTTAAGCCGAGAAGAGTGGGCGGGGCTACCTACCAGGTCCCAGTGGAGATTAGAGGAGAACGCAAGATGTCTCTTGCTATCCGCTGGTTGATCACGGCGGCTCGAAACCGCTCCGGAAGGACCTTCGCTGAGAAGTTGGCAGCAGAAATAATGGACGCTAGCAACAATCAGGGCGTCACCGTAAAAAGAAGAGAGGATACCCACAGGATGGCTGAGGCTAACAAGGCCTTTGTTCATTACAGGTGGTAAGGGCGTATTGCAATACTACCCTGCTAAAGTTTAATTATGGCAAGAGAATATCCACTGGACAGGATACGCAATATAGGAATTATCGCTCACATTGACGCGGGCAAGACCACGGTTACCGAGCGAATACTCTTTTACACCGGCCGCACCTATAAGATCGGCGAGGTGCATGAGGGTACCGCAGTGATGGACTGGATGGAGCAGGAGCGCGAGCGCGGCATCACTATAACTGCTGCAGCTACAACCTGTAACTGGCTGGATCATGTAATCAACATCATTGATACCCCGGGTCATGTGGATTTTACTGCCGAGGTTGAACGCAGCCTTCGGGTATTGGACGGCGGCGTAGTGGTGTTCGACGCGGTAGCGGGAGTTGAGCCGCAGTCTGAGACCGTGTGGCGCCAGGCGGACAAGTATAGAGTGCCTCGTATGGCCTTCGTCAATAAAATGGACCGGACTGGCGCCGACTTCTTCCGCACCGTAAGCATGATTGAGGACAGGTTGGACGGCGTGGCTGTCCCGATTCAGATACCGATGGGATCAGAGGGGGCCTTTCAAGGCGCTATCGACCTTGTAGAGCTCAAGGCTGTTACCTATACCGGCGACAAAGACGACCTGCCAATAGTATCTGAAATCCCGGACCCCTATAAAGGTCCCGCTTCTATATACAGGGAAAAGCTCATAGAAAGGCTGGCAGAGGTTGACGAAGAGTTGATGGCCCTCTATCTGGAGGAGGAAGAGATTACCACGCCAATGATAAGGCGGGCCCTCAGAAAGGCAACTGTTGGCGCTAAATTGTATCCTGTCCTTTGTGGATCGTCTCTCAAGAATAGGGGCGTGCAGCCCTTACTTGATGCGATAGTGGCATATCTGCCCTCGCCAAGCGATATTCGCCCGGTGGTAGGCACCGATCCTCGTTCCGAAGATGAGGTTACTCGCAGAGCGGATGATTCGGAGCCGTTCAGCGGTTTGGCCTTCAAGATAGTCACCGATCCGTATGTGGGACGGCTGGCTTACATCAGAGTCTATTCCGGAACAATCAAGACCGGTGATCCAATCCTGAATGCGACAAAGAGCGAAAGAGAGCGGATCGGGCGCTTGATGAGGATGCATGCTAACCGCAGGGAGGAGATAGATGAGGTATACGCTGGTGATATCGCGGCCGTTGTCGGATTGAAAAGGACCTTTACCGGCGATACCATTTGCAGTCCGACCGCTCCTATTTTACTGGAAAACATAAAGTTCCCCGAGCCCGTTATCTCCGTATCAATCGAACCAAAGAGCAAGGGAGACCAGGACCGGCTTGGAGAGACCATATCAAAGCTTGCAGAAGAAGACCCGACATTCCAAAGCCGCTACGACTCTGACACCGGCCAGACCATCATCTCCGGTATGGGCGAGCTTCATTTGGAAGTTCTTGTAGATCGTATGTTCAGAGAGTTTAAGGTCGACGCTAAAGTTGGCCGTCCCCAGGTGGCCTATAAAGAGGCTATCAGGGAACATGTCAGAGCTGAAGGGAGGTTTGTGCGGCAGAGTGGAGGTCGCGGCCAGTATGGTCATGTCTGGATAGAGATGGAGCCTTTGGAAAGAGGCTCCGGCGTTGAAGTGGTGAACAAGATCGTTGGCGGCGTCGTTCCGAGGGAGTACATTCCGGCGGCACAAGCTGGAATAAAGGACGCCCTTCAGACAGGCGTTTTTGGCTATCCAGTCATAGATGTTAGGGTAAGTATTGTAGACGGCAGCTATCATGAGGTAGACTCGTCAGAAATAGCCTTCAGGACCGCGGGCAGCATGGCGGTGAAAGCCGGCATTCCAAAGGCAAGGCCAGTTATTCTGGAGCCCTTAATGAAGCTTGAGGTGTCTACTCCGGAGGAGTTCTTAGGCGATGTCATTGGCGATCTAAGCTCGAGGCGTGGTCAGGTTACAGGCATAGACCAATTGGGCAGTATCAAGATTGTACACTGCAACATTCCGCTGGCAACCACCTTTGGTTACTCTACCGACCTGCGCTCGATGAGTCAGGGCAGGGCAACCCATTCAATGGAGTTCCTCAGCTACTCGGAGATGCCCAGCGCGCTTGTGGCTGAGGTAGCCGGCAGGCGAACATAATAGTCATAAACGTTTATTTGTAAATTAGATTAATAACAGATCTCGGCAGGGGGTATTGCGATGGCAAGGCAAAAATATGAGAGAAACAAGCCTCATCTAAACGTCGGCACCATAGGTCACATTGACCACGGGAAGACGACACTTACTGCGGCGATAACCAAGACTCAGGCTCTCAAGGGAAAGGCTAGCTACCGTCCATTCGACTCTATTGATAATGCTCCGGAGGAAAAGGCGCGGGGTATTACCATTGCTATCGCACACATAGAGTACGAGACGGATAAGCGGCACTACGCCCACGTTGACTGTCCCGGTCACGCCGACTACATCAAGAACATGATTACCGGCGCTGCTCAGATGGATGGAGCTATCCTGGTGGTAGCTGCTGACGACGGACCGATGCCTCAGACCCGGGAGCATATACTTTTGGCGAGACAGGTCGAGGTCCCTTACATTGTCGTATTTATGAACAAGGTTGACCTTAACTCCGACCCGGAGCTGATGGATCTGGTAGAGTTGGAGCTAAGGGAGCTGCTATCTAAATACGGCTATCCCGGAGATACCCTTCCCATAATCAGGGGCACCGCAAGGGGGGCTCTGGAGTCTACTTCCACCGACCCTAACGCTCCGGAATACCAGTGCATCAATGAACTTATGGATGCTATCGATGAATACATACCTCAGCCAGTGAGGGAGAATGAAAAGCCGTTCCTGATGCCGGTTGAGGATGTCTTTGGAATAAAGGGCCGTGGCACTGTGGTCACCGGCCGCGTGGAGCGCGGTACCGTTAAGCTGGGTGAAGAGATAGAGATTGTAGGAATTAAGGACACTCGCAAGACGGTTGTTACGGGGATTGAAATGTTCCATAAGCAGATGGACGCGACGGAGTCCGGTGATGCCGTCGGCTGTCTGCTAAGAGGTATTGAGCGTGATGATGTGGAGCGAGGCCAGGTGCTGGCCAGGCCGGGCACTATCAGACCACACACTGATTTCGAGGCAGAGGTCTATGTTTTGACCAAGGAAGAGGGAGGCCGTCACACCCCGTTCTTCACCGGCTATCGGCCGCAGTTCTACATAAGAACTACAGACGTGACCGGAAATGTGGAACTGGCGGAAGGTGTGGAGATGGTAATGCCTGGCGATAACCTAAAGATGACGGTTAAGCTGATTCAGCCAGTGGCTATCGAGGAGGGTCTCCGCTTCGCAATACGTGAAGGCGGGAGAACCGTAGGAGCAGGAGTACTTACCAAGGTGCTGAGTTAGAGAGGATATCGTTAGGTTATGGCAAGGCAAAAAATACGTATAAAGCTTAAGGCCTTTGACCATAAGCTTATAGACCAGTCAGCGGAGCAAATTGTAGATACCGCAGAGCGCACCGGGGCAGGTGTTGCCGGGCCCGTGCCTTTGCCGACCCACATACGGAAGTTCTGCGTGATACGCTCTCCTCATGTCGACAAGGACTCTAGAGAGCAGTTTGAGATACGGACTTACAAGCGTCTGATTGATGTCTTGGATCCCACATCAAGAACCGTTGACGCACTGATGCGACTTAACCTTCCCTCGGGCGTGGATATAGAGATTAAGCTTTAGGAACAATTGCCGGCATGAATGGACTTTTAGGCAAGAAACTGGGCATGACCCACATATTTCAAGAAGATGGCATTGTAACGCCTGTTACAGCTATCGAAGCTGGCCCTTGCGTGGTCACCCAGATAAAGACTTTGGAAAAGGACGGCTATCGAGCCATCCAGCTAGGCTTTGGACATGCCAAAAAGATAAACTCCCCACTCAGGGGGCACCTGAAAGGGCTGGGTGAGTTCCGCTATTTTAGAGAATTCAGAGTAGATAATCTGCAAGATTATTCCTTAGGGCAGAGCATAGATGCAGCAATGTTTAGCCCCGGAGACTATGTGGATGTAATTGGAGTCTCCAAGGGCAAGGGATTTGCCGGGGTAGTAAAGCGTCACCACTTTGCCGGCGGCCCCAAGACTCACGGCCAGTCTGACAGACACCGGGCGCCCGGCTCCATCGGTTCCACGACAACTCCCGGCAGGGTGTTCAAGGGCCTTCGTATGGCTGGACACATGGGTGTTGACCAAGTTACAGTTCAAAACTTGAAGGTCGTTAGAAGCGACAAAGACAAGAACGTTCTGCTCATTAAGGGCGCGGTGCCAGGGGCTAAAAATGGCTTTCTGATTATCAGGAAGGCCAAGAAAAAGGGTTAATACTGATTATGGAACTGCTCGTATACAATACCTCCGGGGAAGAGGTACGCAAGATAGATGTTAGCGATGACGTTTTTAACGCACCCCGTCGTACCGCGTTGTTGCATCAGGCCTTAACTCGGCAGTTGGCTAACGCCAGGCATGGCACTGTTGACACCAAGACCAGAGGAGAGGTCTCCGGCAGCACAATCAAGCTGTTTCGCCAAAAAGGCACCGGGAGGGCAAGAGCAGGTGGGTCCAGGGCTCCTCACCGGAGAGGTGGAGGTGTTGCCTTTGGTCCGCATCAACGCAGCTACCGTCAGG
>SHYC01000113.1 GCA_009693005.1 Dehalococcoidia bacterium
TGTGGAAAGGCTGTGGCAGTCCCCGTTGCTAGACCCTGAGACTAAACGAAAGGAGGTAGCCAGCGCCGCTCGGTAACATTCCTATATGAGTGAACTACTTCCCCCTCGGTAACATTCCTATATGAGTTGACACGCATCGTGTATCCTACGTAACTGTTCAGATTCGCGGAGGCGAACTCGCCCTGCCCCCGCGACCATCACCCTATTACTACCTCTTCCTGGCCAGGAAAAAGGAGAAGACGTCACGTTTCCGAGGGGACACCCCTCGGACTCCCTGGCAAAAGGGCTGCCGCCCTTCTGCACTTCCCACGGCCGGACTGCTCTTGCGAGGATTTCACTTCAAGAGTGAACAGTTACTATCCTGCGGTTCGTTTCGTTGTTCCTTGACCTGAGAGAGCGGTAGGACTATCTTCATATCGTGGGCAGAGCTGTTTAAACGGAATCTGGTCCTGTGTCTTGTCAAAGGGAGGATTGGGTGAATACGAAGATAAGAAATCTTGGCGTTCAAAATCGCACGGAGAATCAGGGAGTGTAATTATTTTGTGTAGAAGCATCAAACTATTACGAAGAACGGATTCTGTCCCAAGCGATGACGAGGTCTATGCCGCGGCCTTGCAGTTCGTTCGCAAGATCAGCGGCTATCGAGCGCCATCAAAAGCCAACGAGGAGGCGTTCGATCTAGCGGTAGCGGAGATTCAGGCCGCGTCCACAAGCCTGCTTTTGGCACTCCATGCACGAGTCACGGCGAAACCCTGACGGACGACATGAAATATTGGATTGGAGAAGAACATCTTGAACATACGTAACGCTGGTATGGATGAACTGGACCAGGTCGCCGAGGTTATTACTGATGCTTACGGTCAATACGCCGCTCTGATGGGACCGGAGCACTGGGAGATGTATCGAAGAAACCTGGTGGACCTGCAAAGCCGCCTGGATAGATCTGCCCTAATCGTTGCCGTAGAAAACGGCCGGATACTGGGCGCCGTGACCTTCTTTCCCAATGGCTCCGCCTCTGAGGGAGCAGGCTGGCCGGAGGGTTACACGGGCATCCGGATCCTGGCGGTCCACCACGACGCCAGAAGCCGCGGTCTTGGCCGTGCACTCACCGAAGAGTGCATCCGCCGCTCCCGCGACCTCGGCGCTCGACACGTCGGGCTTCACACGACTGAGTTCATGTCCGTTGCAAGGGCAATGTACCTGCGCATGGGGTTCGAGCGAGTACCGGAGTTCGACTTTCATCCTGTGCCGGAGATCACGGTGGAAGCTTATAGGCTGACATTGTGATTGCGGAGTGGGAATTTGCAAGTCCTCGAATCTACTTTCAGCACAGGACTAATCAGCCCGCCTAAGGCGCCGGCTTGGTGGCTTCTCCCAGAATGCCACGCGTGTCAAGAAGGAACTGCTGACCGCTGGGTAGGAGCATCACTTGGACCTTGTCTGAAATCTTCTGTACATACTGCCATTGGATTACATTTGGCGACAGGGACTCAGCTAAACGGCGGTTGGTGTCAGCCTGGCCGGTGGCGTTGACCACCGCGGAGTCAGCGTTGCGCTTAGCCTGGGCGACCTGCTGCTGGGCCTGGTTCTCTCGCTGGGCCAGTATCTGCCGTTCGGTCTCCACCCGCTGCTGCTGGGTCTGTTTCTCTTAGATGGCTTGAGTGTACTGAGGCGAGAAGGCGATGTTGGCTATGTAATTATCATCGATAATGATATGGTAGCGCACCAGGTTTTCTGACAGCGTGCCGATGGCCTTCTTGCGGATATCGTCCCGTTTGGGGAGGATCTCGCCCATGGGGTATGTTGGCATGACCTCTTTGATTAAATCGTTAAATGCCGCATCGATCACTTTGTCCGAGAAGTCCAGACCCACTTTTTGATGCAGGTCATTTACATAGGACGGGTCGGCATGGAAGTTCATGGTCCCGGTGAGCTTTACAGTCTGGTATTCAGAGCTGGACGCATCTATCTCACGGAGGTTGTGGGGCTGGACTCGCACGTCTACCAGGACCACTTGTTCAGCAAAGGGGATGATGAAGTTCAGGCCCTCACCCATGACCCGTTCTTCAACCTTTCCAAAGCGGGTCACCACTCCACGATGTCCCGGCGTAACCTGCACCGCCGCGGACACGAGCGGGCTTAGCACCAGAAGCGCTTACCCGAGCAGAACGAGGGGTCTCCCGGGGGAGCCTGCGGAATTGGCGCCCGGTCCCGAACCCGTGGCAGCCGTACTAAGCCTGATCCCAACGAATAGAGCAACTATTCCTACGACTACTGTGATTAGCTACATGATACCTCTCCTAAGTTCTTGCCGGTATCTACTATCATAAAACAGCGTTAAAATGAACTTCGGCAGCAGAGTCCTCAATCGACGAACCATCCCCTTTCTTCCCTGGGAGGGGGAAGAAAAAGTGCCTGGGGGACACCCCCAGTGCCCCCGCCAAAGCATGTCCTGAGCTTGGTCGAAGGGGGCTTTGCCCGCTGGACTCTCCCAGTAGATATGCCGCTGACTTAAGCAAGTGAGTACAAGTTCGTTTATGGCACTTTTTTATGCCGTTTGCCCTGCACTGCGGCTCAGTCTTAGGATAGGCTAACGTTCTCACCCACAACTTCCCTTGGGCGGAAGGCAGGTCCGTCCGGATTCTATTTTGTTAAACCTATCAAGAAAGGCGGACTTGTGATTTCGGCGGCCGGCGGAGATTAACTTAATCGGCGTCGGATTCCATTCTGTTTGATGCTGCCACATCGGTTGGCCTTGATATATGCTGTTCTACCTTACCGGACGGAAATACAAAGAACACGAGCAATAGGCCAAGCAGGGCTGCAATAAGCGGAAGAAGGTATACGCTGTGCAAAGCATCTCCCATACCACTGCGTGCAACTTCCAGCGTCGCCGCGGAATAGTCCTGCCGCCGTTCGGGGTCCAGAAGTTCGTTGACTAGGGTGCTGATATTGCCACCTCCGGCAATGTCGATCCCCCCTAGGCGGCGCTGCAACTGCTGGCTTAACATTCCCCCCCATTAGGGCAACGCCGATGCTGCCACCGATTGTGCGACTGAATTGCGTGAGAGCGGTGGCCGTTCCCCGCTGGTCCCATTGGACAGCATTCTGGACCGCTATAATTACCGGGGTCGAGCTGAGGCCCATACCAAGGCCAATGAGGGCGACTACGCCCATCACCATGGCGTGCGGTGAATCGGGAGACAGGGTCTGCAGCGCGGCAGAACCCAGGAAGGCGGCGCTCACACCACCGATTAAGACAATCTTATATCCAAAGCGAAGGATCAGCCTGCCGCTGGCAATGCTTCCCAGTGGCCAGCCAATGGACATCGGAGCGATTACCGCCCCTACAGCCAGAGCGGTACCTCCCATTGCTCCCTGTACGAAAAGCGGAACAAAGCCGGTGACGCCGAATTGGACTGTCCCCATGAGAATGCTTATCAGATAGCTAACCCCAAGGATTGGCCTTCGCAGCATCCCCAGCGGTACGATAGGGTCCGCTGTGCGTGACTCTACAAGCAGGAACAATCCCAGCGCCAGCAAGACGAAGATGTATAGCAGCGAAATTGGGATGCCTGGCACGCCGTTCTGCAATGCCAGCAGTAGCACGCTTACGCCCGTCACAAGCAGGGCTGCGCCCAGTATATCTACTGAGCGTTGTTTTGCAGAGACCCGTTCGTGATACGATTTGCTTATAAGGACAAGGGCAATGATCCCGAACGGAAAGTTTACGTAGAAAATCCAGTGCCAGGAGGCAAGGGTTACGATTATGCTGCCAAGGGCCAGCCCCACCACACTGGAAATTCCCCACACCGCGCTGAAGAAACCCTGCATTCGTGCCCGCTGTTCAAGCTGAAAGACATCGCCTAATATGGTCATGACCATAGGTTGGATGGCGCCGGCGCCCAGTCCCTGTATACCTCTGAAGATTACGAGCTGCACCATAGACTGAGCCAGTCCGCAGAGACCCGAGCCGACAAGGAATAGTACGATGCCTAATAGGAACACGGGCTTGCGACCCCAAATGTCTGCTACACGACCATACAAGGGGACGGTGGTTGTAGAGGTGAGCAGGTAGGCCGCGATTAGCCAGCTATACAGGTCTATTCCACCAAGGTCTGCGACTATTGTGGGCAAGGCAGTCCCTATGATCGTGGCATCCAGGGCGGCCAGCGCCATACCCATCATCAGGGATGTTATCAGTAGAACAGTTGCCCTCCGGCTAAGCGGCGCGCGGTCACCATCGGGAGCCACACCAGCGACGGCGCTTTTTGGGCTAGGCGGGATCAGATGATTGAGGTTAGGCTCTGATTTCATTTAGTGTTCTTCTCCACCTCTAGTGCCACAATAGTCTACCATACATTCTTCTCGATTCTAAAATAGTTAACCCTATTGCCAGGGTGGCCACTTTGGTTAGAGATAGAACGATAATGGGGGATGAAGAAAAAGGTCTTACAGGCGGTGGTTGCCTGAACGACCGGCATAGGAGTTCAAGCCGTAGGAATGCGCTTCGTAAGCCATGGGCATTTCTTGGATCCCGTGGGTACAACCTCCGGCGCGTCCGACCGCGTCCGGGCAGGACGGCCAGGTGAGAGGCTAAAGTATGTACGGCGAGTAACGGGGGTTACAGGGCGAGGGCTGGCACCGAGCGATCTCGTTGAGAAGTGGTGACGAAGGGGGTGAAGGACGCCTTCTGGAGGTCGAGAGTCTCCCCTACCCATGGCCCGCGCGTCCGACGCGCGGGCCATGGGTAGGGTCTAACTTTTCTCCTTGGACCGAAACGCTAGCTGGGAGTCGCACTCCAGACTAGGAAGTTGCCGCCATCCGGCATAGGGCCGCCGGAGACGCCTATCTCGGCCTTTTTCTTAATCTGCCTAGCGCCCGCTCGTCCCTGGATCTGCTGGATCGAGTCGGTATGCTGCCAGACACGTGTCCGGCCGCTTCCGATGTTCCCACCGCTGGGAGAGACGGGATGAGGGCCGTCATTGCTGATATCGGTCTGGTAAAGGTCCAGAGCCTCTCCTCGCTTAATACCCGCGTAGCCGAGGCCCTCAATGTGGAACTGGTGGAAGAGACTGAAACCGTCGTACATGTTCTCAAAGGAGATGTCTTTCGAGGTGATCCCAGCGCCCTCAAGCATCTTCCTTCCCGTGCTGTCGGTTATCGCTTCCACATCCTCCAGAGTCGAGATTATTCCACGCCCGGCTCGCTTGGGGGAATAACCCTCTACCTGGGGGCCGTAGTACAACGCATCTGTGCTGCACTGGTTCCAGATGTATACTGGCTTCTGCTTCATGTCCTTGGCCCGCTCGGCACTGGCGAGCAGGAAGGCCGATGAACACATGATCGGAATGTCATTATCGTAAAGGTTGGCCGGCTTGGCTACCCACCGAGCGGACAGGTAGTCTTCTACAGTCAATGGCTCCGGACGGTTCTGGGCGAAGAACCCTTCTGGGAAATTGAGGCCGTTCTTCTTCGACTCCACGACGTAAGGGGCCATCATATCATGGCTCTTGCCGTACTTCTTGCAGTAGGCTTGGAACTGCGTAGCGGTCGTAAAACACGCCGGCCCGGCCCACAGATTGGTCCACTTTGCACCACCGGCAATAGTGTCCTGGGCGTTGGCCCCGCCCTGATAGTAGCGCCCGTCCAGGTTATGCCATCCCTTAAGCACTAAACAGGTATTAGTCCTTCCGTCGCCTACAGCCTGGGCGGCAACGACAAGGGCGTTGGTCATGCATCCCATGGCATACATGGTAAACTTGACGTTCGTCAGTTCCGGCATATTCTTGAGAATCCACGATGCGCTCAACTTGGCAATGCCGTCCAGCGGGTCTTTGCTGGGATTAAAAGCATTGACGACATCCATGGGAACCGGTCGCTCGGCGGGCCAGTGGGCGCCGGTTGTGGTCTGAGGATCGAGAACCAGTCCGTCAACCTGGTCTGGCCTAACGCCTGCGTCTTCTATAGCTTTCCTAAGCGCCAGGATGGCCCAAGCGCCCACAGTGTTCTCAGGCGTCCCATCCCAACGTCGGGAAGTAGGGGAGTGTCCTATACCGACGGCCGCAACCTTACCTTTATGCTCCCAGACGCCAAGACCTTCTTTGTTTCGATACATTGATACGTGAGAAAATGGTGTACCATCGCCTCCGTATGCTGGTGCGTCAGCCATTGTTTACTCCTTTCTGCATATAACTAACATCCCCGCCAGGATACGTCGTCCTAGCTTACTACTTTCCACTCCGGTACCTTTTGACCGGTAGCCTGGGTCGGTTCAAAAATCACCTGCACTGTTGCCCCTACAGGGACTTCGTCCAATGGAACCCCGGGCAGGTGAGAGAGCATGTTGACCTCGTGGTCCTCTGCCAACTGAATTATGGCGACGTTGTAAGGCTGATCGGCCTGCAGCAATGCGACGGGGCTGTCGTATACCACACCGTAGGTATATATCTTGCCACGGCCGCTCACTTGCTTCCACTCCAGATTAGCTCCTGAGCCACAACTATTGCAGTCACGCTGCGGTGGGTGCTGCATCAGATTGCAGGCTTTGCAGTTCTGGATTACCAGCCGTCCCTCGTTACAAGCATCCCAGAACGGCTTGTCCATAGCATCGGGTATGGGAGACTGTTTGGGCAATTCACACCTCCTCATTTAAATCATAAGTATACGTCAGTATGAATCAGGGCACCCTGCTTGTCAAGGATTTTGTGTGAGAATTGTTGATGGAGTGCTTAGTCTCCGCTTACTAAGATGTGTCCACAACCGCTCGCACCTCCAGTGTTGCCCGTCCGTCGGTCTACACCATCTGGTTGGTGGCTCCGGAGGGAGAACTCAAGAACCGCGCTGAGAGCAGTTTGATGTCGCTCCAACGCCAGAGCCGCCCCGCAGTGGGACCGCTTAACGTGTCAACTCATATAGGAATGTTACCGAGGGGGAAGTAGTTCACTCATATAGGAATGTTACCGAGCGGCGCTGGCTACCTCCTTTCGTTTAGTCTCAGGGTCTAGCAACGGGGACTGCCACAGCCTTTCCACAGCCCGGTAGATCTG
>SHYC01000114.1 GCA_009693005.1 Dehalococcoidia bacterium
CTTATGATAACGCGGGCTCATAAGATTAAGGTATTTCCGTCGTTCATTCACGGTCATCTTTTCGTCAATCGGCATGTTCCCCTCAGTAACATTCTTAGCTGAGTTAACCATACCTCTTTCAGTAACATTTTAGATGAGTGAATACGAACCGCTATACACCTTTACCAAACTAATGTATAATACCGCAAGATAAGTGAGGTCCTTGGGCCTTGGATTGCGGCATATTAAGTTGCGTAGCCATTACCGCCAAGCAGATGTCACTGGAGCTACAAACGCTCCAGGCGAGAATGAGGAGGAAGTTATGGACTTCGAGTTTTACTACTCACAGGAGCAGGAGGAGTTTCGTAAAGAGGTGCGCGGCTGGCTAAAGCAGAACGTGCCCACCGACCTTCACGACGCGGTAGACCCTCTTGACCTCCCGCATGAGACCTTCCGAAGAGGCATTGACTTCAGGATAAAGCTGGCGGAGAAGGGCTGGTATGCGGCTACCTGGCCAAAGGAGTACGGCGGGGGCGGCCTCTCTTCTTCTCACAAAGTGATCATAGATGAAGAGCTTGCAGAGTATGACCTGCCAAGTATAGCCCATGGCGATACGGGCAACGGCCTTTTCGGTCCAGCGGTTATGGTTTGGGGCACCGAGGAGCAGAAGCGGAGCTTCCTCCCCATCGTAACCAGCGGCAAGTCGGTGACCTGGCAGTGCTTCACAGAGCCTGAAGCCGGGTCCGACCTTGCTTCCATGCGGACTACCGCCATCCGCCACGGGGACGAGTTCATAGTCAATGGCAACAAGATCTTCGTCGGCCAGCTCTGGGATGTAGACTATCTTTACACCCTGGCTATTACGGCGCCGGATAACCCGCGGCACAATAACATCGGCGCATTCTTTATTCCCGCCAACCTCCCCGGCATTACCCTGGGACACCTGGACCTAATATCCGGAGACGGCAAGAGGACCATATATTTTGAGGATGTCCACGTGCCGGCCACGCAGTTGATCGGCGGAGACACCGACGGCTGGAAGGTGACCCAGACCAGCCTGGAGCTGGAGCATGGCGGCTCCGGCCGGGCGGTTGACGGAGATAAGCTAATGGACAAGCTGCTGGAGTTTGCCAAGAGCACGACGCGCGACGGTAAGCCTATCAGCAGCGACCCCGAGAACCAGGACGTTCTGGTAGACGCCTACATCGGGTATCAGGTCAACAGGCTTTTCGGGATGCGCAACTACTGGATGCGCAGCATGCGCAAGCCATTCACCTACGAGGGTTCCCAGTTTTCCCTTAACCGCAAGACCTATGGCCCTAATCTGGCGGAAGCCATGCTGAAGGTAACGGGGCCTTATGCGCTAATCAAGGACCAGCCTTGGGCCCCGTTCATGGGCAAGCTGGAGCACTACACACGAGACGCCATCAGGATTCCGCACCCCGGCGGCACGGTGGAAGTCCAGAAGCTTATCATGGCTCGCCGCCTTGGTGTAAGCCGCACCAGGGAACAGGGCGCCGCTTATATATAGAACCAGCTATTAATAAGGATGCACTAGATTTATCAGTGCATCCCTCGTGATTACGCCAATCAAATATTAGGAGGTAGTTATGGACTTCGAGTTTTACTATACGAAAGAGCAAGAGGAGTTTCGTAAAGAGGTACGCGGCTGGCTGGAGAAAAATGTGCCAGTTGGCCTTCACGAAGCTATTGACCCCGAGGCTGGCCCTTACGAGGACTTCCTCAAGGGAGTCGAATTTAGAACAAAACTGGCCGAGAAGGGTTGGTACGCCGCGACCTGGCCAAAAGAGTATGGCGGAGGCGGTCTTTCTTCTGCGCACAAAGTGATTATCGATGAAGAGCTTGGATCATTTGACCTGCCCGGAATAGTCCACGGTGATACGGGCAATGGCCTGTTCGGTCCGGCGGTTATGGTGTGGGGTACCGAGGAGCAGAAGCGGTCGTTCCTTCCCATTGTAACCAGCGGCAAGTATGTGACCTGGCAGTGCTTCACCGAGCCTGAAGCGGGCTCCGACCTCGCTTCTATGAGGACCACCGCTATACGCCACGGTGACGAGTTCATTCTTAACGGCAACAAGATCTTCGTCGGCCAGTTGCATGATGTGGACTATCTCTACACCCTGGCAATCACCGCGCCGGATAACCCGCGGCACAACAACATCGGCGCATTCTTTGTTCCCGCCAATCTCCCCGGCATCACTATCGGACACCTGGACCTGCTCGTGGGCGGGAAGCGGACAATATTCTTCGAGGACGTCCACCTCCCGGCCAGCCAGCTCATCGGTGGAGACACCGACGGCTGGAAGGTCACCCAGACCAGTCTTGAGTTGGAGCACGGCGGCGCCGGCTCTGCTGTGGATAACGACAGGTATATGGAAAAGCTCCTTGACTATTCTCGAAACACTATGCGTAACGGCGCGCCTATTAGTAAAGATCCCGAGAACCAGAGCGCGCTGGTAGACGCCTATATTGGCTACCAGGTGAATAGGCTGTTTGGCCTCAGAAACTACTGGATGCGCAGTAGCCGCACGCCCTTTACTTATGAGGGGTCTCAATACTCGCTGAACCGCAAGATCTTCAATCCGAAGCTGGCTGAGATAATGTTGAAGGTACTGGGGCCGCAGGTGTTGATCACGGACCATCCATCGGCGCCGTACGCGGGTAGGCTGGAGTATCACATCAGAAATTCCATCCGAATACCGCACCCAGGCGGCACGGTGGAGATTCAGAAGCTGATCATGGCACGCCGTCTCGGAGTGAGCCGCACGAGAGAACAGGGCGCAGCTTATATATAGTTAGTAAGAACGGGGCTGCACTGCTGCATCTGGTGCAGCCCTTGTCAACTTTTAGTCAGGATGTTCTGAAGGATAAGATGCTGAGTAATCGGTCATTCTGAGGCTCTCGAAGGGCGGAGCGAAGAGTCCGTTCCACCGTACTGAGAGTATGGCCGAGACGAGATTCTTCGGTCGCTTCTCTTCCTCAGAATGGCATTTGCACATTTAGAAAAAGACGATCGTCGGGAGGATTTAATGGACCTGTCATTGACTGAAGCCCAGGAACTGCTGAGGAACGCCGCAGCAGACTTCATGAAAAACGAGGCCCCCAAGACCGTCGTGCGACAAATCGATGAAAACCCTAGCGGGTTTTCTCCCGAGATGTGGCGCAAGATGGGCGATTTGGGATGGATCGGGATGCTTATACCTACCGAATACGGTGGAGGCGGCAGAAACCTCATGGATACCGCTGTAATATATGAAGAGATGGGAAGGGCGGCTCTCCCTACCCCACACCATTCCTCCGCCGTCACCTGCGCCCTCATAATAATGCAGGGTGGCAGCGAGGCTCAGAAGCGGAGTCTATTGCCCGCCCTGGCGACCGGCCAAAAGATAATGGCCCTTGCCTTCACAGAGCCGGAGTACGGCTGGGGACCTGAAGCCGTGAAGATGAACGCCACCAAAAGCGATGGCGGATTTACCCTAAATGGTACCAAGCTTTTCATTCCGGATGCACAGGTAGCCGATCAATTGCTGGTTGCAGCCAGGACCAGCAGCGGAGGCAGCCCGGAAAGCGGGATAACGCTGTTTGTGGTAGAAAAAGGCGCCTCAGGAGTATCGTCAAGGGCGCTGAGCGGTTTCAGCGGTGAGAAGCTTAACGAAATTACTTTTAGCAATGTGAATGTAGATAGCGCAAACGTCATAGGCAGCGTAGACGGGGGCTGGTCTATACTTGAGCCCGCCCTGGACAGGGCCACCGTCCTCCTCTGTGCTTATATGACTGGCGCCGGCGCTCAGGTGCTGGACATCTCCGTAGACTACAGCAACACCAGAGTCGCCTTCGGCACTCCCATCGGGCGGTTCCAGAGAGTACAAGACCACCTTATTGATATAGTCAACGGTGTGGACGCCTCCCGCTACACGACGTACGAAGCCATCTGGAAGCTGGACGAGAACAAGCCTGGGGCTACCGAGTCGGTCTGCGTAGCTAAGGCAGTGAGCAGCGAGAGTTTCTACAACCTTTGCGACTCTGCGCACCATGTCCACGGCGGCATCGGTATCGACAAGGACTACGGGCTATTCATGTACACCAAGAAGTCTCGCAGCCTGTACCACTACCTGGGCGACCCGGTATACCACAAGCGCCGCCTTGCCAAGCTGCTGAATCTATGATACTATAAGCAAGTCTTTCGGCAGGCCCCAGACAAGCTGGTTTAGATAAAAGAAGAGATCAGAAAGGCATGGGCTAAGCCCATGCCTTTCTGATCTCTTGCCCTGGAGGCTGATGCCCTTGTCACAGACAGGAGAAACGTTCCGCTTCTCATAGTGTGCGAGGACTGCGTCCCCATTCTTTTTCTGAGGAGACACCGTGCCTGATTTTGGACCCTTGCTTACGGTAAGCCTCATTCTTTCCGCTATGGCCTTCGCCGCCGCCGTTGCGCTCATCGTCCTCGACAAGCTCGTCCCGCTTCCGCGGATCCGTCCATAGGTCCTATGGACCTTGCTGGTTTATGGCTGCGCTGGTCTTGGGACTAATCTGCTGATCGGTCAAGGCTACGAGGCTGCCACGGCGCTTGGACTGGGTTTGGCCGCGGCGTTCGGAAGCCAGCGACTTCTGCCGGACTTCACCCCGGAGGGCAGGCTTCTCATGGTCACGAACGGACAGCTGGCCTTGTTTGGCCTCCTCTGGGCGGGCTGGTTTATCGCCACGATCCCCGTCAGCGAGCTCACCCGCGCCTTGATGTTCGCAGGATACGCGATCCTGATTCTGACGGTCCCGGCCGCGCTGGTCGGCAACTTTGAGCAATGGGAGGCGCTCTGCCGCCGAACTTGGAGGAGGCCCCGGACACCGCTGCCAGCGCGACCCCGCGACACGTACCCGAAGGTTTCCCTGCACGTGCCGGCCTACGCTGAGCCTCCGGAGATGGTCATCGCCACCTTGGATGCCCTGGCGCGGCTCCGCTACCCCAACTTCGAGGTGCTGGTCATCGACAACAATACCAAGGACCCAGCGTTATGGACGCCGGTGGAAGAGCACTGCCTCCGTTTGGGGAAGGCGTTTCGTTTCTTCCATGTCGACCCTTTGTCGGGGGCTAAGGCCGGGGCAGTCAACTTTGCTCTCCGGCGCACAGCGCCCGACGCGGAGCTGGTGGGCGTCTTGGACAGCGACTACCAGACGGAGCCGGATTTTCTGGAGCGGCTGATCGGCTTTTTCGATGACCCGCGGGTGGGGTTCGTGCAGACTCCCCACGACTACAGAGAATGGCAGGACAGCCTCTATCAGCGGATGTGCTATTGTGAGTACGCCCATGGTGTTAAGAATACGCTGGCCGTTCTCAACGAGCGGGATGCGGCCTATACCATCGGCACGATGTGCCTGATTCGGCGCCGAGTGCTGGAAGAGGCGGGCGGCTGGGCGGAATGGTGTCTCACCGAGGACTCAGAGTTGGCCATTCGGATCCACGCGCTCGGCTATTCCGGTGTCTACCTCACCACCACGTTTGGCCGAGGGCTCATCCCGGAGACCTTTCTCGACTACAAAAAGCAGCGCTTCCGCTGGACCTACGGGCCTATTTCGCAGGTCAGGCGCCACTTCTGGCTCTTGCTGCCTCGGGCGTTCGGTCATCCCTCTCTCCTGACGACTGCGCAGAAGGTCCACGAGCTAAGCCACGGGCTCGGCCACCTGAACGTGTTCCTCAGCCTGCTCCTCGCCTCGCTGGGCGCGCTGGTCCTGGCCTCAATGCTGCTGCATCAGGAGGTCGTTGCGGTGCCGCCGGCGCTCTTGTGGACCGTTGTCGTCTTCTTGACCACAGGGTTTGCCCTCAGGTGGCTGATTTTCGGGTCGTTCTGGGCTGCTCGCTCCGGGATAATTGGGGGGCCTTCCTAGCGAAGAGCGCTCTTGGCTACACAATCGCCGTGGCCGGTCTTTCTGGGATGCTGAACCGTCCCGCCATCTGGCGTCGGACCAATAAGTTTCCGGTGCTTCCTATGGGCCTCGGGGCGCTGAATTCCGCTCGGGAAGAACTCATGCTAGGTCTCGTGGGGCTCTCTATAGGGCTTGGGAGCCTGGCGGCGGCTCCCGAACTGGGCCTGCACACTTTATTGGCAATAGGGGTTATCTACCAGGGTCTTAGCTACCTCGCGGCTCCGGTCCTGGCTTTGTTGGCCGAGCGGGATGTACGTCGGCGCGATCGTGCATCGATACAAACTAACATACCTGACCCCGATTCGGCGACGCCATCAATGGTAGGACCACGGTGGTGATCACGCCCTAGCTAGTAGGTATAGCAATCGGACCTAGCTACGGAGAACTGAAACGCCTAAGGAGCCTGTCGATGCTTTCTCCTTCGTTGAGCGTCTCATAGCTCTATCGATCATTCCTCCTAGTACCACTACCTGGGCGACCCGGTATACCACAAGCGCCGTCCGGCCAAGCTGCTGAATCTATAGACTTGTGGTGGGCAACACGGCGCAAGGAAAGGGCTAGTTAGAAGAACACGTAAACGGAAATGGGCCCCCGGGCAGAAGCTTGGGGGCCTTTCTCTTGTTGGCGTGGCTCGCGAATAGCGGATATGGCTACCGTCGTCCGTAAGGTGCGGCACCGCACTCGTACCGGGACTTAATAGCTGGACTACCCCACAGTTCTAGTCTAATATTGGGCTTGCCCCGATCTCACGGACATCTATAATAGTGGGTGAAGACCCAGAAAGGATGTCGAGATGGAATCTAGAGAGAGTAGGCATCGGCGCACGTTTACGCGGGAGTACAAGGCAGAGGTGGTTGATCTGTGTCGCAGCAGCGGCAAGACAGTCGGCCAGGTGGCACGTGACCTTGATGTGAGCGAGACGGTGGTACGGCGCTGGGTCAACCAGGCAGAGACCGACGCCGGCCACCGCGC
>SHYC01000115.1 GCA_009693005.1 Dehalococcoidia bacterium
ATGCTGCGCCTGGCTATGGCCGATAAGGACTTCAGGGAAAACGCACCGCTGGATGCCGCCAGAGAGCATCAGGGTATGGTTGAGGCCAGAATTAGAGAGTTGGAGGCTATTTTCAGGCGGGCACAGGTCGCGGATTCGAACGGCGGCGATAGCTCCAGAGCGGGCGTCGGCAGCACTCTCGTGATAACGGACATGGACACCAACGAGGCGATGAAGTACACTCTTGTCCATCCCAACGAGGTAAACCTTGCGGTGGGCAAGATATCAGTGGTGTCACCCACAGGGAAGTCACTGCTAGACCGTTCCGTTTTAGACGTAGTAGAAGTTGTGGCGCCATCCGGGGTCCTGAAGTACCGAATCGAATCGATAGGCTGATCATAAGAGTAATGACCAGCCTTTTTTAGTGGGCCGAATAACGCGAACGTAATAGCCCTCCGGGTACACCGCCTGGAGGGCTATTAAGATCTTTCCCCTATATGGGGCGCAACGCCTTGCGTCGCCCGCAATTGCTCTGCTCCTCGAACTTTAAGTGTGTGAGCCTTGCCCAGATACGTACAAAAGCCCTACAATCATGGTGGAGGTCCTTTATGTTCGAGATATTGTCCGATAAGCTTCAGAATGTTTTTTCGCGGCTCTCAGGGAAGGGGCGGCTGACCGAGAAGGATGTGGACGATGCCCTTCGGGAGGTGCGCCTGGCCCTGCTGGAGGCGGATGTCAACTTCCGAGTTGTTCGAGAATACCTGACCAAGGTCAGGGAGCGAGCCATAGGCGTGGACGTGCTGCAGAGCCTGACGCCCGGACAGCAGGTTATCAAGATCGTGCATGAAGAGATGCTGGAGCTCTTGGGGGGAGAAAGCGGCCTTTCCAGTTCCAGCCAGCCTCCTACCATCATCATGCTGGTCGGACTGCAGGGGGCAGGGAAGACGACCGCAGCATCCAAGCTGGCTCTTTACTTGCGCCGCGGCGGCGGCAGGCCCCTCATGGTTGCCGCTGATGTGAAGCGGCCTGCTGCGATCGACCAGCTGGAGACTCTGGGAAAGCAGATCGACATCCCGGTCTACTCTCAACGAGGCGTAGACGCTCTGACGGTGGTGAAAAACTCTCTTAAGGCAGCCAAAGACCAAAATGCCAGCGCCGTTATCCTGGACACAGCCGGCCGTCTGCACATCGATGAAGAGATGATGGCAGAGGTAAAAACTATAAAAGAGATGGCGAAGCCCGCGGAGTGTCTGCTTGTCGTGGACGCCATGACGGGTCAGGACGCGGTTAATGCGGCTGAGGCGTTTAACAAAGCGGTGGGACTGACCGGCCTAATCATGACCAAGATGGATGGAGACGCGAGAGGCGGGGCAGCGCTCTCGGTGAGGCATGTCACCGGCGTGCCGATCAAATTTATTGGAGTGGGCGAGAAGCCCGACGCGCTGGAGCAGTACCATCCCGACCGTCTGGCGTCCCGTATCCTGGGCATGGGCGATGTGCTTACGCTCATCGAGAAGGCGCAGGCGGCGTCCGACGAAAAAAGCATGATTGAGATGGAGCGCAAAGTACGCACTGCTACGTTCGACCTGGAGGACTTTCTGGGCCAGCTCCAGCAGTTGAAGAAGATGGGCTCAATAAGCCAGCTGTTGGAGATGATACCAGGGGTATCCAGACTGACCAAAGGGCTTCCCGAGGGAGCGGTGGATGATAATCAGATAAAGAAAGTGGAGGCCATAATCTATTCCATGACACCCGCGGAGCGACACAATCCCGATATGCTGGACGGCAGCCGCCGTCGCCGCATAGCGACGGGCAGCGGCACCAGCGCTCAGGAGGTGAACCGTTTGCTCAACCAGTTCCGAGATATGAGAAAAATGATGCAGCAGTACAGCAAGATGATGACCAAGCCAGGTCGCAAGGGTGGGCGCGGCAGTCCGTTCGACATGTTCAGGATGTGAGAAAACCTTAGTTATCATATTTGGAGGGGGGCGTATGAGTCACTGCTATCGTGTTGAGTTGTCTGTTAATAAACAAGAGGATGGTCTGTGGAGGGTAGAAGCGCCAAGTCTGGACAATTGCTTGGTCGATGCCGAGACCTTAGAACAAGACTTATCTGAAATTCAGGAGGTTATAGCGATGACTCTTGAATTTTATAAGCGGGAGGGTTGGGAGGTTCCACAGAAAATGGCCGTGGACAAAAAACTTCCTACTACAGTTGTCATACCAGTTGTCATGGAAGAGTATTCTGATACCATCATCTGTAACCGATCAGCGACTAAAACTCCAGCAAAGGCCTGAGCTGTTGAATTACCAAGAGGATAGCCACCGAGGGCGGCGTTGCCTGTCCGCACGGCGGACAAGCAACGGGCTGAAACCTCCTAACTAGATAATAGAGTGTTGTCCGAGACTAATGCCGACAGACGGGTCAGCAACGTTCATAGTCCTGAATACGGTGCGCAGTGCAGAAAGATTTAGACAAAGACGCTCTGGTGCAGTTCTTGATCGAAGGCGTTCATCAGAGGGGCGTTGCCCTGGAACGAATGCTCGCCAGCTTCAATACCACGCGCCTGCCACGTCATGCGATAGAGGCGGAGTTCTACCGCAACTATATTATGAGTCTGGATGACATGGTAAATTGGTACCATGTTCTTAAAGAGTGGCAGCCGGAGTGGAAGCCACTACAACTGATCTTTAAAGAGATTCAAGCTCAAAGGCAGGGCCGAGCGGCCCAGTTTGCAGCTTTCACTCTGGAAGAGGTATCTCGAATAGATCGAACGAGGCTGTATGAGGTCCTCAAGCTCCCCAGTGACGGCAGGCTTTCCGAGTTGGGCTGGAGCCGGGACAGGATAGAGAAGCACAGGGATGACATGAGCATAGTTCTTGACCGCCTGTGCCTGGGGTTCAAAGACCGCGTCTTGTACGGCGGCGTCCGCGCTGACATTTTGACAGCCTTTAGAAAGTCTGGGATTATTGAGGACGATCCCTCCGATGAAGGAAGTTTCCAGGAAGTCGAATTGGCTGAGCCTCCGCCCGGGATTGAAGTAGTGGGCGCTATACCAACCCGCACTTACATCATCAAGATCGACAAGAGGAACGTATTACAGATTTTTAGCCGGATAAACGCCAACTGCTCTATTCTCAAGGCGCTGCTCCTGGCGTTTTACGACGGTCAATATGGCGAAGACCCGATTATCCCACCAGTGCTGGGCGCCACTACCACTTAGCCTGCGCGCAGCCTCCATTCGCAGGTAGGAAAACATTTGGGCGCATTTCGCACCTCTGGTCCCCGAAGGCAGCCTGCATCTGTTGAGCGGCGACCCCGTCGACCACCCGCTTGGGCGAAAGCCGGCGCAGGATCGGGGGTAGGGTGTGCGGATCGGTTGGCCCCGGTTAAGATATCATCAGAGAGGAGCACTGAACTTTGCTGGCTCGCCTTGGTCTTGTGCTCCTGGCCGCTGAAGCCCTGTTAATGTCCGTCCTCTCAGAAGGGCAGATATGGAGGCACCAGAACAACCTGGAGACGCTGACGCCGTTTATGAGGACAAGCGTCGCGGCCTTCGCCATTTTGCTTAGCGGCATTGGGTTAATACTGGTGTTGCTGTGCTGTTTGCCCAAGATCGGCAAAGGCTCGGAGCGATTCGCCCTGGCCGCTGCCCTGTTCATGCTGTCACTTGCGTTTCTGTCGGCTATCAGCTTTCAAAAGAGCTATGGTCTCGATAGCGGCGCAGCTCCAAACTACGCCGCGGAGTTGCTTCTTGCGCGAGAAAATCCCTATACCACCTTCAGCCTGTCCGACGCCATAGACAGATATGGCATGCCATCGAAGCTAATAACGCGGTTTACCGATGGGACGCTGAAGGAGGACTATATGTATCCGGCGGGTTCTTTCGTGTCCCTTGTGCCGGCTGTACTCTTCGGGATTCCGGATGTCCGGCCAATCTACGCGGCCGCCGTACTTGTGCTGGCCCTGCTCTTGCATTATGTTTCTCCTTCGCATCTGAAGATCCTGGCCCTGGCCCTTTTTGTGGCTATCCAACTGGCCGACATTTCCCTGGTCGGCTCCGGCGTCACGGAGCCCTGGTGGGTGCTGCCGGTGGTATTAGCCTGGATGTTCAGGAGTAGGTGGAGGTTATCGGCGGGCCTCCTGGGGTACGCCATGTCGCTCAAGCAATTAACCTGGCTCTTTGCCCCGTTTTTAATTATTGCGGTTTACCATCAGCATGGCAAAAGAAGGGCCGCAGCTACCGCTGGAATTGCGGCAGCGGTCTTCGCGATCTTGAATGCTCCGTTTGTTATCCTCTCACCTGGCCCATGGCTGGCCAGCGTTCTATCCCCCATGTTGGACCCGGAGTCAGCCCTTGGAGTTGGCCCCGCGATCTTGGGAGCACATCTACTGCCCCAGATACCCAGGGCGTTCTACACAATAGCCAGCCTCGGCGTCCTCTCGGCATCGCTTCTATGGTTCTTTCTCAAAGGCTACAATTCGCCACTCTACGCCCTGGCGCTTCCCTGGATCCCATTCTGGTTCTCATGGCGGAGTCTTTCAACTTACTTCTTATACCTTCCCACCATATTGCTGCTGGGGCTTATGTTTGAGGCCCGAAGGAAGGGCCAGGAAGGTGGATCTGTAGATGATCTCGAAATAACTAGGGATAACGCTGGCGAGACTGCCCGGTCCCTGGGACAGAGGGAATGACGATACGAGGGAGGGTAGCGACCAGGCATAGTTCTCCATCCATCGTTGCAGCTCGCTACATGGGGGACTGGGGCCTTGTGGCGCTGCTGGTCATGTCCGCCGCAGCCCTGTGCCTCCGTTTGGCAATAGCCCTATCCGAGCTGCCGCTGCTTCTTCAGAAGACCATACCGGATGACGCGTTCTATTACTTCACAATCGCCAGAAACGCCGTTCATGGAATGGGCATGACCCTTGACGGGCAGAACTCCACCGACGGTTTTCACCCGCTGTGGATGGCGCTCCTGGTCCCCATCTTCTGGCTTTCTGGCGGAGATGAGTCTCTGCCGGTCCATATCGCACTGTTTCTTGGCGCGGGTTTCAGCTTGATCACCGGGCTCTTGCTGTACTCGACGATAAAGGCCGTCACCCGCAGCGAAAGAGCCTCGCTGGTTGGGACCGCAGTGTTCGTCTTCAACCCCGGGGCGGTCATGGGCTCGGTGAACGGCCTGGAGACGTCACTGGCTTTGATGATGTTTGCAGCCACATCCAGGCTTTGCTTCGTTTGCTTAAGGAGGGACAGCTTTACCTCTCGCAGCGCCGCGGCGCTGGGCGTGAGCGCGGGCCTGACTTTCCTGGCCAGAACCGACTATGTGTTCGTGCCCATGGCAATCGCGGGATACATCGCCTGCGCGCAAAACAACAAGCCGAAAGCCGGAGGATCCTATCTGGCTTCAGTCTTGCTGGTAGCAGCTCCCTGGGTACTATGGGAGCTTATTTCCTTCCACTCCTTCCTTCAGGTGAGCGGGCAGGCCAGACCCTTCGTGCTGCACCATGAATACCTTGCCGGAGGCTCGACTCCATGGGAGGCAGCGCTGCACAGCCTGTCCCAGCTGGAAAACGCCGTTCTGACCGTGATCCCGAACCTCTACTTTCTCTACCAGGTCCAGCACGACGAATTCCGCGTCGGGGCGATTGGTACGGTTTCATTGCTCGCCCTGGCGGCCTCAGTCCTCTGGCTGAAGCCCAGTCTTCGACACAAAGTCCTCACCATCTTATCCCCGGGGGCGTCCCTGATACTGATACCGACTATGGCTGTTGCAGCCCTGGTGCTCGCCAATTCAGGCGTCCGGTGGGGCCTCCAAGGATGGTACTTCGCCTCGGTCCTATACCTGGGAGCTCTCTACGTCGGAATACTGTACCGGCTAGGAGAAGAGTACTTGTATAGGAAAGGGATGGAGAAATTACAGCTACCGGTCATTGCGCTCACCTTAATGCTGCTTCTCATCGCCAATGGGACTAGGTTGGCCGAGGTTTGGCGGTCCGGCTACTATCCGTGGCAGGCAGAGATGTACGACGAAGCCATGTGGTTCAGGTCAAACGGCTCCGCCAACTGGACGGTAGGGAGCTTCAATGCGGGGGTCCTCTCATACTTTGGGGGAGTACGAACAATCAACCTGGACGGAGTGGTGAACAACGGGGCTTTCGGGGCCCTCTCTAATCAGAGGTTGGCGCAGTACATCAAAGACCAGGGCATCACCCACATAGCAGACTATCAGTTTACCCTGGAGCAACACACGCCGTACATGGGAAATGAGCAGGCTTTGCGTCTGGTCCCCATCCAGGAAATAGATGACCCAGGAGTTAACTGGCAGAATTCCTTCATCGTCATTTACAAGGTAGAGGTGGGATAAAGCGGTTGGGGCTATTCCCTAAAAATAGCTGTTTCGTAATAACGAGCCGGGTTGTCCAGCCTAAGTTTGAAAAGGGGAGTCCAGAGAGGGCGCAGCCCTTTGCCGGGAGGCTTGGGGATGTGCCCTCAATCAATAATATCCTGAAATGATACCTTGCCTGTCCTGAGGCTCTCGAAGGGAACCCCCTTCAAGGGGGTTCCGGGGTACTCCGCTTGGCAAACGCGGTTTCCTAATACTCCCCGCGCCTAGCACCCTTCACAGTCAAGGCACAGTCCAATCTTGTTATAGCAGTCATAACAAAGAGCGGTTTTACAGCCATCGCATGGATAAGGGCGCCGGATTTCATCGGAATGGTCGTATGTCACCTCATTTACACAGTCAGTGCACTTTGTGGCAGTTTGCAGGCTCTGCTTCATGTTGGTCTCCTCGAATGAATCGGATCGGGCCGGCAGCGGTTTCCACTGCTAGCCGCTATTCCTGGCTTGCTGAATAGCCT
>SHYC01000116.1 GCA_009693005.1 Dehalococcoidia bacterium
GAGCGTGACCTTCCACACCCAGTCCGTTATTGATGGAACGGCTACGGTCGAGATAACCTTCGGCCCCGACGAGAGTGTACCTTCTACACCGGGCAGCCTGGTGGCCACACCGGTCAACTATCAGACGATCAGCCTGACCTGGGCGCCCTCGAATGACAACGTCGGAGTGGCCGGCTACAATATCTTCCGCGCGGTCGCCCCCGCCACCCCGGTCCAGGTGGAGACAGCGACAAGCGCCAGCTACACCGACACTACCGGTCTTACTCAGGAGACCACTTATACTTACCAGGTGCAGGCCTACGACAGTGCGGGCAACGTGAGCGGACTTTCCAACACGGCCTCCGCAACGACGCCTATTCTCGATACTGAGGCACCTAGTGTGCCTGGCCTATCAGCCACACCTAAATTCGGCAGTCCAGCGAAAACCACTCTAAGCTGGACCCCATCGTCAGACAACGTAGGAGTGGTTTCGTACACCATCTATCGAAACGGCGCGGCTGTGATAACGGTTTCGGGTACCACTACTAGCTACACTGACAGGCTCAAGAAGGGCACGAACACCTATTACGTGAGAGCCTTCGACGCGGCCGGCAATTTTGCCCAGTCAAGCTCGGTTAGTGTGCAAAATTAATGCACCGGACATAGATTAACGAGAGACCAGAAGTGGAGCCGCCGGTCGCCGGCGGCTCCTTTCTCCTGATAGGACAACCTAACACAAACTCCCCGGACCGGGGTGATTGGTGGCGCATGGGCTGCTCCCCCTGCCGGGGGTCTTTAAGATATTATTGACAGAGGGCCGCCTTTGGGGATATGCTGACGAAACATTTCGTGCCCGGCGCGACAACACGAAGCCTGTGCAACCTTGCTTGATCTGTTGGGCCCGGACGCTTAAAACAAAGGAGAGCTTGACATGCGAAGAACAGCACTGTGGCTGAGTATACTGGCGCTCTTGGCAGGAATTACCCTGGCGGACATTGGGGGCGCCCCAAGCCCGAGCGTTGCAGAAGCGGCGAGAAGGCCAAAAACTCCAACTCCCACCAGGACACCTACGCCGATACCAACGCCCACGCCGGTGCCAACTGCCACGCCAATTCCGACACCTACGCCGGTACCCACTTCCACCCCGATTCCGACACCTACGCCGGTACCCACTTCCACCCCGATTCCGACGCCGACCCCGACGCCGGGACCAACGATCGACATCGTGGCGGCTGGGGATATCGCGTGCGACCCTGTGAACGGGTCTTACAACGATGGCAACGGCACCGATGTTGCGTGCCGCCAGAAATACACCTCTGACCTGCTGGTCGGCCTCAACCTCGCCGCGGTGCTGACTTTGGGAGACAATCAGTACGAGAACGGGGCGCTGAGCAAATTTCAGGACGTCTACGACCCCACCTGGGGTCGCATGAAGAGCATCACCAAGCCAGCGGTGGGAAACCATGAATATGGCACTGCGGGGGCTGATGGCTACTTTGACTACTTCGGCGAAGTCGCTGGACTGCCAACGCAGGGCTACTACAGCTTCGATCTCGGCGGATGGCACTTTATCTCCCTAAACTCCAATTGCACCCCGGTGGGCGGGTGCGGCGCAGGTTCTCCACAAGAGCAGTGGCTCCGAGCCGACCTCGCCGGCCATCCAACCCAGTGCACCCTTGCCTTCTGGCATCATCCCAGGTTCAGCTCCTTTAATCATGGGAGCGACGCCACCTACACGGCATTCTGGCAGGCGCTTTATGACGCGAACGCGGACATCGTCCTGAGCGGCCACGACCACAACTACGAGCGGTTCGCGCCCCAAACGCCGACCGGCGGTCTGGACGCAGCGCGCGGTATCCGCGAGTTTGTTGTTGGCACCGGCGGCAGAAGCCACTATGGGATAGGCACGATCAAACCGAACAGCGAGGTCCGGGACGGCGACACCTTCGGCGTGCTCAAGCTGACTCTTGGCGCTACGAGCTATACCTGGCAGTTCCTTCCGGAGGCCGGAAAGACCTTCACCGATTCGGGCACGGGCAATTGTCACTAACCTACACCGGAAAGGCCGTGTATACTCAGTGAGCGAATGAGTATACACGGTGAGACATTGCATCCTATAGATACCAGCACTCCAAGTGGAGTTATGCGAGACATAACCGCGGTTTTCCTGGATGACGGCGGCGTCATGAATGACAATACCCTGAGGAGCGCCGAATGGCAGCGGCTGGTGGCTGAGTTCTTCGTCCCTATTCTGGGGGGCGATCATGCCGCGTGGGCCGAGGCAAACCGGCTTGTCTTCGAACGCTTTCTCGAATTCATAAATATCGGGCCGCAGGGACAAGACTACGTAAGGTGGTGGGATGAATACCAGCGGCGTTGGCTCCACGAGATGGCCGATTTCGTCGGTGTCTCGCCGCCGGATGATGATGCAGAGTGCATCAAGCTCGCAGATGAAGCAGCAGTCTATATCACCCGGCGGGTACGTTCAGCGTATCCAGGCGCCACCGAGGCGGTCCGCGCCCTTCACGAGATGGGGATATCCTTGTTCACCGCTTCCGGCGGGCATTCGCGCGAGCTTGATGGGTATCTGTCAGGCATGGGAGTACGCGGCCTTTTCCACACCCTGTACGGTCCGGACATCATCAACCAGGCGAAGTACCCAACCGATAGCGCGGAATACTATCGGAGAGCCTTCGCGCACGCACATGTAGATCCTGAGGGTGCACTGGTGGCGGACGACTCTCCAAACTGTTTAGCTTGGGCGCGGAGCGTGGGCGCTATGACATGCCTGATCTCGGCTGGTCCGCCTCAGAGCCGTCCGGCAAACCTGGTAGTCCCCAGTCTCGCAGATCTGCCGGCAGTCCTCAGTAATAGTCGAGCTTTGTAAGGAGGGTGCAAAGTGCCCATCCGCGCCGTGTTCTTCGATGTAGGCGAAACGCTTATCGATGAGACCCGCATTTGGGAGGGCTGGGCAGACTGGCTGAGCGTGCCGCATCTGACGTTCATGGGCGCGCTGGGCGGACTCATCGAACGTGGCGAGCACCATCAGCGTGTGCTTGAACTCTTCCGGCCCGGGTTCGACTTGGAGCGAGAGGAAGCGGCGCGCGCTGCGGCAGGCGTCCCCAATGTTATCGACCCGAGCGACCTATATCCCGACGTGCTCCCCTGCCTGGAAGCCCTACGGAACGATGGCTATCTGATAGGAGTGGCAGGCAATCAGCCGGAGCAGACCGAGACAGTGATACGTACGATGGGCCTACCGGTTGACGTCATCGCGTCATCGGCACGCTGGGGCATCGAAAAACCCTCACCTGCCTTCTTCGCCCGCATCGCAAAAGAGGTAGCGCTGCCGCCCAACGAAATCGCCTACGTAGGTGACCGCCTCGACAACGACGTGCTACCCGCCGTGGCTGCGAGAATGGTAGCAGTCTTTCTGCGCCGCGGCCCCTGGGGCTATCTTCACGCGCTCCGACCCGAAGCAGATCAGGCGCATATACGGTTGGATGCTCTTGCTGAACTGCCTGATGCTCTGCGGCAGTCCCAATTCTAGGATGCGCTAAAATCACGATTGGTTAGACTCTGTTTCCTGTTTGTCACCACTTTCCTCAGTTACACGAAATTCCACCGCACTAGCCGGCTGTTGGGGTTTTTGTGGTACTGTTGCATTAGGTGCATAAAGATCAACGTGGGCAGAGGAGTGAATATCACTTGGATTGAAAAGTAGTCCTGGATGCCAAAATGCGAAGCGGATAATAAGAATAATGACTACAATAGTTACAGCTAGCACTGTGATAATCATTAACCAGACAAGTCGACTTTGTAACTCAGGTTGCCCCTGTAGCGGAACTAAAGCCCCAGCAGTGATTCCTTCCAGGAACACCATAAGAGCACCAAGCGCACCTAGAGGACTTCTAATAGCAAACAAGTTGTCTTATCTCTGAGCGGTCTTAGGAGCGGTTATGCGATTCATACCGCTGAAGTTGATGCTTAGTTCAATAACCCAACGATCACCTAGGTCCTCGACTATTTTCCCTGGTATGGTCATTGTCTGTCCAACACCTATCGTCACCACTCCACCAACATCAGTGGTTGAGTTTGCAGGGCCGACCCCCCATCTATCATGATCTACACCTCCACGTATGGTAACCTCAACAGAATCCCCGACCTTAGCCATAGAAACCACCTCAAGATTACAGATTCATTCGACATGATTATATCACCATACTAAATACGAGTCTTGGTATGCTTGCCTTCGCGAATCTGCCTCGCGACTCTCGCAACCTACGTCGGCATTTGATCATCAGCGCCCTCCATCCTCCTGCTTCCACCACACTATCCCGGCCCGTATCTGCGGCGCGGGCCAGACGTGCTTGCCGTCCTGCTCTACCAGCACCTGTTTGAGATAATCGCTTATAATTCTGTCTTCGCGGGTATCGGGCAGCGTATACAGGCGGCCGCGGCAGTGGTCCATCGCGTCTTCAAATGCTGCGTATGTCCATCGCGAGCCGCTGCCCGAGCCGAACGGCACTATCTCCACGTTGGCGAGGATCCCTATCTGGTGCAGAAGGTTGTAGAAGTCCATTAGGTTTGGCTCCGGCTCACGCTCGCTGCCGTGGACCAGCTTCCATAGCTCGTCCAGGTGGCCGTCAACCTGGTCGGCCCGAAGAACGAAGAAGCAGTACTGTCTAGCATGGTCATCTATCTTCTTTACAAAAGAGGCGACATCCTCAGTAGAATAAATCACGTGGGAGCAGACAACCACGTCTACCGGATCGATCTGCGTGACCAACTCCCAGGTGGAGCGCACCACGCTTAGGTTCCTCACCCCCTCAGCCTCCGCATTAGCCTCCAGATACTGCGCCATCTGCTCCGAAGACTCGATGGCCACGACCTCCCTGCCGAGCTTGGCCAGCGGTATCGCGTGCCTCCCAACTCCAGCGCCAACGTCCATAATCGTGGTTCCATTATCGACCACTGAGGACACCAATTCCAAGAAGCGGTCACCCTGGCCGCTGCGCTGCCTGGTCATCTCATTAAAAGAGCTGGCGCGGCGGTCCCAAAAGTTCCGTGTGCTGGTCTGAGCGGTCTGCAAAGCCAACGACTGCGCCTCGCGTTTAGAGACCAACCCTCGCCAGCGCTCCACCCAGTCTACATTTCCAACTCCAGGCATGGCTCCCTCCTATCTGCCGATGGATAATCTCCGCGGTCAACTTTCCCAGGATAGTCGACCGCCTTGAGCTTGTACTTATGTAAAGTGTCGGGATATCCGGAACCCTGTGCCAAAGCAGATGGCATCATACCCGATGTGACAGGCATTAGCACGCGGAGCGCAGGCAGATTTAACAACATCACATCGTTGTCACTTAGCCCTGCGATTCGCGCCGCATAGCGCCTCAAGTCTACCATCAACCGCTCGCAAAGGTAATAGAACATTCGTTATACTGGTTTCGAGTGACGAGTATGATTGCAACTGTCGGCAGAAAAGCTTATGGCGCAGAGAAGACGTCAACCGCAGACCTGCCTCTGCACGGGGGCAAGGAGGGCCAGCCCTTTCCAGCATACGGTCCTACCTGCGACCGCACGATGGCCTCGCTGGAAAGGGCGGTGAAGCATGCCCGCGCGGGGGACGGGGAAGAACTTGCGGCCCTCCGCCGGCTTCACGTTGCGTTGGAAAACAGCATGTTCTGTCCCACAAATGAGAAAGAGGCGAGAGATGCCTGAGCTGCCGGACCTGGAGGCCATCAAGGACTTCCTGAATCAGAAGATTGTGGGTGTACCTATTTCGATGGCGGAAGTGGTCAACGCGATCCCTGTCAGGCGGCCCGGAGCCGGCGAGTTTGCATCCACGCTCACTGGTAACGCTCTGGCCGATGCTGAGAGGCGCGGCAAGTTCCTGCTGCTGAAGATGCGGAGCGGTCATATCATGGCCGTGAATCCCATGCTCACGGGAAGACTGCAGTACGCCGGCGGCCAAGAAAAACGAAGCGCCAAGACATGCTTCGTGCTGAAGCTAGAAGATGGAAATGAGCTCAGGTACTTCGATGCAAGACTCATGGGGAAGGTGTATTTGGTCAAAGCAGAAGATCTCAATGACATACCAGGATTCGAGACTATAGGGCCAGACGCGATGGATGGGTCGGTATCGTTGGAAGAGTTCCAGACCAGGCTCGAACGGCATCACGGGCAGATAAAGAACATCCTCGTAAACCCTAGGTTCATCGCCGGCATCGGTAACGCTTACGCCGACGAGGTGCTTTTCCACGCCGGCATATACCCTTACCGAAGACGCGGCACACTCAGCCAGCAAGAGATAGAACGGCTCAACTCGGCCATAACAGAAGTGCTGACAGATGGCCGCGAGGAGGTAGCGTCCCGCATGGGAGAGGCCATTCACGTGAAGATACGTGACTTTTTGCAAGTCCACGGCAAGGGCGGCCAGCCGTGTCCGGTATGCGGACATACCATCTCCCAGATAACCGCCAACCAGCGCCTAACGAATTTCTGCAGACAGTGTCAGAGGTAAATTTCTCTTCCCAGAAGCATTACTCGTGCGGGCTTCCTTCTCCACATCGACGGTCGACGACCGCCTCGGGAGAGATAAATATGGCTCAGGGTAGCTTGCAACTCTTACTATTCCGCCGGCTTCAACGGCCTAGCACCTGCGCTCCCCACATTGATAGATATTGGAAAAGGTGATTAGAAGGGTGTACCATAAGGCTAGTCAGATTAAACACAGCGGATAATGGTAAAAGACATATTTCGTCTGCCTTTTAGGGCTAAACTCAGACTAGCCAAGAAGTTGCTATCCGACCAGCGTGTGCCATGGT
>SHYC01000117.1 GCA_009693005.1 Dehalococcoidia bacterium
CTGCGGCAGATCATGGCGGAGAGTGACATCGGCCTGCCCGACGATCGGACGCGGACCGGTCAACTTGCCGAACTTCTCGAAACAGCAGTGCTTGTGGAAGACAGGGAAGCAGCGTCCCTGCTGGCGGCTAGGCTGTCCGAGGTCGCCTCTCTGCTTGCAGTAGCGGGTGCTACGATTCTTTCAGTGGCGCGCAGCCTAGGTGGGGCCGCGGCGCTGCTGGGAGAGTGGGAGAAGGCAAAGGAGTATTACCACCTGGCGCTGGACGTATGCGCAAAGGTGCGCTTCCGTCCGGAGACCGCGCTCACGCGCTTGCAGCTGGCGGAGCTGCTGCTGGAGGAGGCGGAGGATATAAGGGCGCAAGGCCTTGCGCCCCTACGGGCCGACGAGATCAAGCGAGAGGCCCTGGAGCACCTGGACTTCGCCATCGCGGAGTTCCAGGCGATGAAGATGAAGCCGTCCCTGGAGCGCGCCCTGCGGCACAAGGGGTTCCTGAAGGCGTAGCAAATATTAGCAGGATGTGGCGTTCTGTGCCAGAGCCGGAGGAATTGAGACTGTGTCCCGCGTGGTGAAGGCCGCGGCTACCGAACGAAATCGAAGAGGTTGAAAGTAATTCATTCCGGCCGCGCATTGACGCTGATATTGGGTATAATGGTAAGCGAGCGGTATTCCGGCGTTTCACCCGGTTGTAAGGTTGCTGTGCAGGAGTAGTACATGAAAGTTAACGCTTTTGATCTAATCGACCCAATTCCCGAGATGACGGAACCCCACGTCATAACTATGTTGAGCCCCTGGATGGACGCGGGCAGGGTGGGAACACTCACCCTATCGGGACTTAAGGACTACTTTGGGGCCAGGGAGCTGGGTAGAATAACAACGCCCGGCCGGTTCTTCGACTTCACGCGGTACCGGCCTATGGTCCATTATGAGGGCGAACGGAGGGTCTTGACCATCCCTAACAGTACTCTCAGCTACGCCAAGCGTGAGGACGGACCGGACCTTATCTTCTTCGAGGTCCTGGAGCCGCATGCTTTTGCGGAACAGTACGTCGATTCCGTTGTGGAAGTCCTAAAGGCATTGAATGTCAAGCGACACTGCCGGGTTGGGGCGAGTTATGCCTCAGTCCCGCATACTCGGCCGCTGCCTGTCAGCCGCTCGATTGGCGGCCGTCAGGTTGACCCCACAACCGGGGAGCTTCTGCCGCGCAACATGACGTACCAGGGGCCCACATCGATCATGAATATGGTGACCGACAAGCTTGAGGGACTGGGCGTCGAGGCCATGTCGCTCACGGTGCGCCTCCCCTACTATGCCCAGCTGGAGGAAGACCATACCGGTGCGGCTGGTCTTCTCGAAGCATTTTATAATCTTTATAAACTGCCCCCCGTATTTGTCGATTCGATCGCGCTGCACAAGTCTGAAGGAGATAGACAATACCGTGAGGTCACCTCCCAGATAGGCCGGGACCCGGCCAACAAGTCTTTCGTTGAAAGCATGGAAGCCGAATACGACTCCCACACCCCAAATCAGGGCCCCGCGGCGGAGCCGCCGCCTCCCCTATCGTCGGACATGGAGAAGTTTCTCAGAGATATAACGCGAGACCTGGGTGGCGCTTGAGGCAGGGCATGTGTTCCGGATGTTAGAGTCAGGTGGACACCCGCAGGAGGCTGGCACTGTCGGTCTCCTGCAACCCCTGTCGGAGGGTTTCGCCCTATGTGCTCCCCATTTCGAAGCGGGCCTGGCCCGTTCCAATAGGCTCTCTAAACCTGTAGTGACGTACCTGAACCAGGGCTAGTACCGGGCGGGGCCATTGATAGCCGCTCCGCGCACGGAGGCCGCAAGGCTGACAAGCGACGGTGACCTGGTATCTGGTTCAAGGGCACGACATAATCTTCTGAGTAACTATTCACTCTTGAGGGCAAATCCGCGCAAGGACATCGTGGCCGCGGGAAGTGCAGAAGGGCGGCAGCCCGTTTGCCAGGGAGTCCGAGGGGTGTCCCCTCGGAAAACTAACCTCCTCCTCCTCCTTCGCAGGCTTGGAAGAGTGGGAAAGGTGGCGATGGTCGCGGGGCAGGGCGAGGTCGCCTCCGCGAGTCTAAACAGTTACACTTCTGATAATAAAGGAGACATCTATGACACAGCAGCAGACCATAGACAAATCGAGAGCGGTCGTACTCATTATGGACTTCCAGAACGGCATCGTAGGCTCTCCGGGGATCGAAGATCCTGAAGGAGTTGTCACGCGGGCTGCCACGGTGCTTAGCGGCGCCCGGTCGGCCGGAATACCTGTCATCTACATCTTGCATCGCGGAGGCCAATTCGCGGAGGCTTCACCGGCCAGCGAGGTGCATCCGGGAGTCGCCCCGTTTGAGGGCGAGCGGGTAATCAGCAAGACGAAGGCGGGCTCATTTTCGACCACCGGGCTGGATGTGCTCCTGCGGGAATTGGGGAAGGACACGCTTGTCCTGATGGGGGTTGCAACCAGTGGCTGTGTTCTGTCCACCATGCGCTGGGCCACGGACATCAACTACAAGGTCTGGGTTATCAGCGACGGGTGTGCCGACCGTGACCCTGAAGTGCACAGGGTTCTGACGGAAAAGATTTACCCGCGCCAGGGCACGGTAGTGAAGGCGCAGGAGTTCCTCAGCGTGCTGGGGCAACGCTGAGCGCCGGCTTTGCCAGGGTTTCTGCTATAGACACACAGGGTGACCTTAAGGAAGTGTGGGCCGTTCCTTTCGAGGGCCTCAAGGGACCGGTCGCGTTGCCTGAAGCTCTCGAAGGCTACTCAACGCGGGGTCTATTAAGAGGATGACGTATTCGAGAGAGCATAATGAGAGCCATATTGGCTCCGTGAAAGGGGGAGAGTGATGGCAGAGTTATTGCAGGCCGGGCAGCCGGCGCCGGATGTAACCTTCAGGCAGGGGAGAGACGAAATCAAGCTTCTGGATTTCAAGGGACTGAAGAATGTCGTGCTGGCATTTTATGGCTCGGCTTTCACCGGCGGCTGAGAGCGAGAGCTTGTTGGGTTCCAACAAAAGTTTGCCCAGTTCGAGGAACTGAATACGCAGATCATAGCCTCTAGCGCAGACCTGTATGCCGCTCAGAGGGCCTTCGCAGAGCACTGCACATTGAACTATATGTTGGTGGCAAGCGTCCCGCAGCATGAAGGCCCCAAAGCGTTCGGGGTCTACAACGAGGAGAGGGGGACTTACCGCAGAGTCACTTTCATAATCGACAAAGAAGGAGTGATTCGCCACATTATAGACGATCCACAGGACATGGAGCGCCATTCACAGGAGTCTTTGGATATCATCAGAGGCTGGGGTTAAAAACCGGCTGTAGACGCTCAAAAATATATCAAACTTCGTGGTGAACTGACCGTCCTGGGGTCAAACTCGGGCCGCAAATAGAGAGCGCCACGGGATCTAGCCCGTAGCGCTCTCTTCTATGGTGTTTCTACAACTACCAGCCCCTGCGCTAAGCGGCGACTCGGCGTTTCGCCAAGCGTCCAGGAGCGGGGTCTCCCGCCCCTGCGTTCTTACTTGCAAAATCTAGTCGCTGTACGAACCTACTGCTGTTTCCGCAGCGACGAGGTTTACTCGCCCGGTTGCTTATCGCTTGTCCAGCCAGGCGCGCTCGACCAGATACAGGTTAGCGCCCGCGACGGGACCATCGGCCGCATTATGTACCCAGGGCTGAGCCATCATAAAGGTGACGCGCTGGGTCAGGAAGGTCATAGGCGACTGCTCAAGGACTCGCTTCTCTGCGTCCTGCGCCAACTTCTTGCGCTCCTCAAGGTTTGAAGCTGCCTTCTGCTTATTTACAAGCTCATCCAGGACAGGGTCGCTGAACTTGCCATAGTTCCTTGGCGCTCCGGTCTGCAGGTGTGATGAGAGAAGGCTATCAGCATCGCTGCCCAGGGCATGGTTCATATAACTCATTTCAAATTCGCCCGCAGTAGAGCGCGGCACCCACTGTCCGGCGTAGTCGATTACCTCGCCCTTAATGCTGATCTTGAGAGGCTTCAACTGGTCCGTGAAGATAGCAATTGCGTCAGCGGCCTCGGCGAGGTTTGTGGATGTCATCAGGCCGACCGTGAACCCGTCTGCGTAGCCGGCGTCCTTCATCAGTTTCTTGGCCTCTTCCAGGTCCTGCGTTTTATCCTTTCGATACCCCGGCTGCGATAGCAGGGACTCTGCCGCTCCGGCAAGATCACCGTAAGCGGGAGTCACGGGGCCGGTGATCACGCCCGATCCCTCCCAGATGACATCGAGGTACTGCTGCCTGTCCAAAGTCAGATGTATCGCCCGTCGCACCTTGACATCCTGGAAAGGCTGGAACTTCATGTTGAACCGGAGGTTGGTCAAGGTGGCGGTCGGCGTGGTAAATATCTGGGTGTCTGGGGTATCTTTCTTCACAGAATCCACGGTGCGCTTGTTGATGCCGTTGCCGGTATCCAACTGCCGGGAGCGGAAGGAGGCAAGCTCTGTCTGGGAGTCAGCGAAGTAAACCAGGGCCAACTCATCCAGGTATGGCAACTGCCCTCCCTGGGCGTCCTTTTTCCAGTAATCGGGGTTCTTCTTATAGCTCGCGATCTGCTGGTTCTTATACTCGTTAGGAATAAACGGCCCGGTGCCTATCATTCCCTCCAGGATCACTTTCTCAGGAAACTTCTCCACAAACTCCCTGGGCAGCATGATAGTGCCCGGGGCTGCCACAGCGTCCAGGAAGGGGGCGTAGGCCTTCGCTAGGTTCACTACCAGGGTGTACTTGTCGGGAGTCTCTATGCTCTTGATCTCGCCAAAGTCCAAGGCCCGTTGGAACCGCGGCTTCCACTTGTCGATAATCAGATTTGGGTCAGCCGTTATTCTAAGCAGATTGTATTTGGCGTCCTCAGAGGTAAATTCCCTGCCGTTGACAGGAGGAACGTTCTGGAACTTAACTCCTTCGATCAACTTGAAGGTGTAGGTCAGTCCGTTGTTGGACAGCTCCCAGCTCTTGGCAAGCTCTCCAACGATTGGGAACTTACTTTGGTAATTATCTCGCTTGAGGAGTCCGTTGGTGACGGGCATAGCATAGACGCGTCCGGTGGCGGTGGCAGTGAGATGGGGATCGTTGGGGTTGCCGAACGCGGCGGTGTTAGGCATGCTGAGCTTGCCGCCGCGCACCTTTGCGACATCCACTCCGCCTGCAGCTGGCTGAACTGGAGCAACCTGCTCTTTTGGCGCCTCTCCCCCTGCCGGGACTGATGGCTGGGCTGCCGGTCCGCACGCGACGAGCAGCATCAGCCCGCCGGAAATTATTAAGTGAGCTACCACTTTTTTAACAGTTGAGGTCAATTTTGATTCCTTTCAAGAGCTCGCTATTTGTAAAATATTGAGACATAGGATGCTCTGCTGTGCTCCTTTTCTGCTAAGTCGGTCTCTCTGCAGCCTACGTCACGGTATTCCGGGTGGGTCTGGGCTTATCTCCCCTTCCAGACTGGCTTTCTCTTCTCCACGAAGGCCTTAGGTCCTTCTCTCGCATCTTCGGTGTTGTCCACCCAGGCGCTGCTGTTCAGCTGAAGTGCGCCGTGCAGCGGCATCTCCATTCCAAGGTTTATGAAGTGCTTGAGACTCTTGACGGCCAGCGGGGCCAGTTCCAGAATGTCGTTGGCCCATTTCGTGGCGGTTTCCATCAGGTCTTTTAGTGGCACAACCTCGCTGACCAGACCCAGATCATAGGCCTCTTGGGCTGTGACGGCCCTGGCGGTGAGCAGAATACCCATTGCCTTCTTATAAGGGATGCTCCTCGGCAGCCAGAACATGCCGGCCCCCGGCAGGAACCCCCTCAGCGGCTCCGGAAGCCGGAAATTAGCATGGTCTGCGGCTATGATTATGTCGCAAGAGAGGGCCTCCTCGAAGCCGCCGTGAGCGAAGCCGTTTACAGCTGCAATGACCGGCTTTGTCAGCAGACCCGGGGTCATGAGAGGGTTGGGGTGGTTTCTTCTCTGCAGAAACGACTCGTAGTTCTGTGCCCGCTCTTTAAGATCGCCGCCCGCGCCGGTGTAGATGCAGACCCAGAGATCGGGATCGTTCTCAAAGTCGAGAAAAGCCAGACGCTTATCCCTTGTCATGCCAAAGTTGTTGGCGTTCATCGCCTCAGGACGGTTGCCCGTGATGACGGCGATATGCCCTTTTTTCTCGTAGATCAGGTTCTCGTATGCCGTGACGCTCCTTAATAAAGATATTATTGAATATTAACAGGATGGACGAAGCAGATCAATTGCAGGCAAGTCTGGCTAGTCCGACAGTGGCTCGGATGCCGGGTTACCAAGTAGTCTCGGTAAGCTAGAATGTTGCGTAAGCTTCCTATCCAGTTCCGTATCAAGTCGTACAAAAGTGTTCCAGAGGTGCGATGCAGCTGTTCACTCTTGAAGGGAAATCCTCGCAAGAGCAGTCCGGCCGCGGGAAGTGCAGAAGGGCGGCAGCCCTTTTGCCAGGGTTTCCGAGGGGTGTCCCCTCGGAAACCTAACGTATTCCCCCTCTTCCTAGCCAGGAAGAGGGGGTAAGGGGGTGATGGTCGCGGGGGCAGGGCGAGTTCGCCTCCGCGAGTCTAAACAGTTACGGTGCGATACCAGTTCCGTATTGCGTCAAATGAAACTGTTACCGAAATAGAGGTGTTGCGTCAAATTAGGTGTTACCGAGAGTTTCGTTGATATCCTCGTCTATGGCAGCAGGCACAGAGTCCCAGCGTTGAGCGTGCTCCGACTCCGACAGCCTCCACAAGGC
>SHYC01000002.1 GCA_009693005.1 Dehalococcoidia bacterium
AGGCGACGGGAGTAGCGATACTGAAGAAGGCGCTGGTGGAGCCGGCGCGGCGAATCGCGATAAATGCGGGACAGGAAGGGTCTGTGGTAGTGGCACGGATAATGGAGCTAGAGAAGGGCTGGGGATACAACGCAGCGACGGATGAGTATGTGGACATGGTGGCACATGGGATAATAGACCCTGCGAAGGTGACGAGGGCGGCGTTGGAGAACGCGGCCAGCATCGCGGCGATGGTGCTGACGACCGAAGCTCTGGTCACCGACCTGCCGGAGAAGGCTGGGCCCGCTGCTCCTCCGATGCCACAAATGGACTATTAGACCAAGACGGTATAGAAAGTTAACTACCCTGCCTGTATTAGGCAGGGTAGTTAACTTCTTGTTATAGGCCGAACCCTATTGTTTCGACAATTACAGCTTCACTTTGAGCCTAGGTGTTGGGCAACTGAGGCTTAGTTCAGAGTGTCTGAGACGAGGGCGGATAGAAACTGGTCTTTGGCTTGTTTTACAAGCTTATTCGCAAAGTTAAGACCATGCTGCCGACCAAGGTTGCCCAAGAACTCTCGGAAGCTCTGATTGAGTTCGTTTTGTGCGGCCTCCTTCTCCGAAAGAAGCCTTGCTACCCCGTAGCTAGCCTCTAGTGTCACAAGATCCTCAAACTCTTCGATTGAGAGGAGATGATAAGGCTTGGCGTTGTTACTCACCGCAGGATCAATGTACTTTTCGCGAAGTATTGGAAGAGTATACAGAGGTTCTTTATACACCAAAAGTCGGTGCCATTTCTTGACCTTGTGGATCCCATACTGTGAGAACCTCGTGCCCAAATCTTCGATTGTTTGTGGAATCGCGTTGATCTTCCTAATGTATCTGTCCCTTAAGGAGCTTTCTAGCAACGCTGTATCAAACCCTGTCATTGCTGCGATAGATAGTGATCCAACCGTACATTCGATGGCTAAGCCAACCTCACCAAGTATAACTACCCAGTCAGGTCCTGCCATTTCTCCCAATGGCCCTGGATACCGAAGCTCAGGAATCACCGACGACCCAGGAAAGGCGGCCATAAGCTGTAAGCCAACATAGCGCTCAAAAATCTCCTTACCAAAAAAGTCGGCGAAGGGATTATAGGCTCCGACTCCCCGATAATGGTTTCTCAGTTCCCAATACGGTGCATCCTCAATACGCCAGACTAGCATATCCGGCACCGGTGCTATGAAACCAGAGCCATCAATCTCGATGAGAGGAGCTTCGAACAGCGGATTGTAGTCGTATCGTGCTAATCCGGTACCCACCAAGCTCTTCTCGGAAGCAATACGCCTAAACTGCTCTTGGTCTGCCGATGCAGTTTTCAGGAATGCTCGAACCTTATCAGGGACCAATAACTCCTGAATGCGGTCATTTAGCCTCGCCGTCCGAACTATAGTCGGGTAGAAGAAGGGGTTTTTATCTGGGTCGAATACTAGCGCGAACAGCAAGAACGCGATACCAAAATAATCTTCGACTGGCAGACCAAGTCTCGCTTGGATTTCCGCCTCGACATCGAACCGAGGATACTCAAGTTCCCTTGGAATGTCTCTATAGAGTATTATAGCGCGCCCGATGGCGCGCCCGATGTCTTTTTGATACCAGCCTTGCTCGTAGAATATCTGAAGGAGAGTTACTAGGCCGTCAGCAGGCTCATACAGTTCTGACACGATTCTTAGAATTCTAAGGAACCGCCCATCAGAAAGAGTTCCACTCCCGAGTCGTGAACCTACTAATAGGGAGATACGAACGATGAGAGCGGGATAGAACAGGGTTACTGCAATCCGCCTTTCTATCCCGAATCGGTCAAGATGGCTTGGCACGGTCATCAGAAGCGGCTCGCTCCTTCCGGCAAGTTCCAAGGACAGCTTCCGACATTGAATTAGAACGTCCGCTGGCCGATACTGACGAACCTCGCGTATCAGGTCGTCCATGGATGAGACTGGGATCATTGGACTATTTGGACGGTCTTCGGTTGTCATTGCCCTTCAATCTGGGGAGGTGGTCGGGAGTCTTGCTAGTCACAGAAAAATCCGCACTCTTACCGGTAGTCAATGAATGGCCCGGGGCTGCTGCCCCGACAATTTCCAAGGCATTGACACTCAGTTCGAGGCCGATGCCACTAACCGTGAAGTCGAGACCGCTTTGCACGCAGCCCTTATTAGTCATCTTCACAGTCTCAACAGCGACGTGAACCTGCCCTTGCCTCTGTACGGCCCAACAATCGCTAAATTCAGCTTCTCCGGAACGAAGAGGGCGTTGGATACGCGAGTTACATCATCGACCGTTACTGCATCTACCTGCTCTACTACTTCGTCGACGGTGTATGCCTTGTCCAGAAGGATCTCCTGGCCGCCCATCCATCCCGAGACGCTCCGGCTGTCTTCCATCCTGAGAAGAAGTCTGCCCTTGCTTATCTTCTTTGCCTTGGTTAGCTCCTCCTCAGATAAGCCCTCTCTTATCTGCCCCACCTGCTCCAGTACCGCGGAAATGGCTGGAGTGATGTTCTTGGGGTCTACACCGGCGTAGATAACTACCGCGCCGGAGTCCAGGAAATGGCTTATGTAGCTGTGGATGTCGTATGCAAGCCCGCGTTTGTCCCTGATTTCCAAAAACAAGCGGCTGCTCATACCCTCGCCAAATATCACGTTCAACAGGTCAAGGGCGTAGCGGTCTGGGTTAAAGCTGGAGATTCCTCTAACTGCCAGGCAGAAGTGAGCCTGTTCAGACTTACGGAAGTTGACCTCTACCTTGGGCATACGCTGTGAATCATCGGCAGGATCCCAGTCTCTAACCCCTGGCCCGGAATGCCACTTTGGTTTAGCCGCGCTAATTGCTGACATGACATCGTCTTCCGTTACTGCGCCGGCCACGCTGATCACGATGTTGGAAGGCACATACCGCTGCTCCTGGTAGCTGATAAGGTCATCACGGCTAATGGCGCTCACGGTTTCCCTGCTTCCTGCTACATCCCTTCCCAGGGGGTGATCCGGCCACATCACCTTGTCTATCAGCAGCTCCACCAGTTCATAAGGTGAATCCTGGACCGCACTAAGCTCTTCGATGACAACCCCACGCTCCTTTTCTATGTCCTCAGGATCGAATCTTGAGTTGTGCAGCATATCCAAGAGCAGGTCCATAGCCTCCTCGAAGTGGGGCCTTGCAACTTTGCACCAAAATACCGTGTATTCTCTATCCGTGGCAGCGTTCAAAACGCCGCCAACTCCTTCGATGACGTCCGAGATCTCCTTTGGGGTGGGGCGACTGTCGGTGCCCTTAAAAAGCATGTGTTCGATAAAATGTGAGATGCCCGCCTTTTCCGGGACTTCATACCGGGAGCCCACGCCGACAAAGATCGAGATGCAGACCGATTTAGTGTGCATCATCGGCGACGTCATGACCCGCAGTCCATTGTCTAATACTCTCTTGGTGAACAATAACTCTCCTTTTAGGTAACGAAATACAAACTCCGAGATCAATTCTAAGTACGCCGTAGTAACTAGTCAAAAGAGTGAGGTTTCACGTCTCACTCCACCTCACTGTCACGGATTCTACAGTTGAGCCTATCTTTATTACTGTGCTATTCTTACACCGACGGCAAACTCTCGGATTCGGGAGTTACTTCCCTCAGCAATTATTACCGTTTGGCGTTCGAGCGGCCGCGTTCGCGCAGAAAGTAATGCAATTCAGAATTTCAGATTAGGGGGCTTTACAAACCATGACTGCAACCGGAATGACCAGGACCGAGAGGGACTCCATGGGGCCTATGGAGGTGCCGGCAGAGGCATATTTTGGCGCATCTACCATGAGGGCTGTCCTAAATTTCCCCATCAGCACTCTTCGATTTCCCAGGACTTTTATACGCGCCCTGGCGCTCATCAAGCTGGCTGCCGCCCAGACCAATCAGGAGCTTGGGCTGCTGGACGCCCACATTGCCGAAGCCATAACCAGAGCCGCGGGAGAGGTGGCTGACGGGCGTCACGACGACCAGTTTGTGGTCGATATATTTCAGACCGGCTCCGGCACCTCCACCAATATGAACGCAAACGAAGTCATAGCCAACCGGGCAGCAGAGATAATGGGTGGCGCAAAGGGTTCTCGTCTGGTCCATCCCAACGACCAGGTTAATCTGGGCCAGTCCTCCAACGACGTCATACCAACCGCTATCCATCTGTCCGCTCTTATCGCTATCCAGACGGAACTGCTACCGGCGCTGTCCAAGCTCCATAAGGAGTTGGAGGCCAAGGCCGAAGAGTTCATGCCTATCATAAAGACGGGCAGGACTCATCTTCAGGATGCGACGCCCATACGTCTGGGGCAGGAGTTTCTCGGTTACGCCGGACAGGTGGAACGCGGGATGAGGCGTCTGGAGTATGCGAAAGAGGAGTTGTCGGAAGTGGCTTTGGGCGGCACCGCAGTTGGCACTGGAGTTAACACCCATCCCGAGTTTGCTGACCGTACCTGCGAGAAGCTCTCCAACATGACCGGCGTTACCGTCAAGGAGACTACCAACCATTTTCAGGCCCAGAACGCCCTGGATGGAGCTGTAGCCGCCAGCGGCGTACTCCGAACCATATCGGTAAGCCTCCTGAAAATAGCGAACGACATCAGATGGCTGGGCTCCGGGCCGCGTGCCGGCATCGGAGAACTTGCCCTGCCCGAAGTACAGCCCGGTAGCTCGATAATGCCCGGCAAGGTCAACCCGGTGATCCCGGAGTCGCTAATCCAAGTATGCGCACACGTCATGGGCAACGACCTGGCGGTGACGCTGGGGGGACAGTGGGGGTTCTTCGAGCTTAACATGATGATGCCTTTGGTGGGGTATAACCTGCTGCAGTCTGTCTCTCTGCTGGCCAGCGCGGTGGACAACTTCGCCGAGCAGTGTGTCAAGGGTATACAGGCCACCGAAAAAGGGCCTGAGATGGTAGAGAGGGGACTCGCCATCTGCACTGGTCTGGCCCCCATCATTGGCTACGACGCTGCCGCAGATATGGCCAAAGAGGCGGCCAAGACTGGTAGGACCATTTATGAGGTGGCAAGGGAGCGGACAAGCCTGTCGGAGGAGGAACTGCGAAAGGCCCTGGACCCGGCAGCCATGACGGAACCCGGTCTCGGCTCCGGTGTCGCCGTAGGGTGAGAGTCGCTCACGCAGGGTTCGCAGCGCTACCTGGTGAGCCCGACAAATGTTCCAAAATTGGCTGGTTTGAGTAGGCAGTGAAGGTGAAAATTTTAACAAGAAATGATATACTACGCTCGTATTGCACTCTATGAGCACAGCTAAACCGCCAGGCATTATCGATACCCTTTCCCTGGGCTTCTCCGTACTGAACAGACACTTGTGGCTTCTGGCTATACCTGTGGTCTTGGAACTGTTCGTTTCCTTCGGACCCAAAGTTACAGCCGGGCCAGTAGTGCAGCAGGCCCTTGTTCTCTACAGGGAGTCTTTACAGTCAATGTCTCCTGAACTTCGTAATGCAACCGGCGTGGTGAACGTACAGGACATGGACGCCAGGGTAGAGGAGGCTGTGCAGCCCATTGGCTCTTTTAATTTGTTATCGTTGTTTCTTTGGCAGGCGCCTTCCATGGCGGGCGGCTCCCTGGAATATATCGCCGGCTCCATGGCCTTTGAAGTATCCGACTTCCCCAGCCTGGTCTTAACCGTACTGTTTTGTCTGGCTCTGGGGCTGTTGGCCGCCGCGGTTTATCTCACTGCCGTAGCGATGCCTGTACTGTCTGCGGAGGTGCCGCGCCCGGTCGAAAGCGCCGCCCCGAGCTTGTTGAGCGGCACAGCCGTGGGGCTCCTCCGAAGCGAGCGATTCGGACCGGTTGGATTTTATCGACGGCTTCAGAGCAACTGGCTCAGGCTTATGGCTTATTACAGCCTTATGGCTGTTACGCTGGCCATAATAGGTGGCGTAGTTACAATGGTGATAGGAGCGGTGAGTCTCTTGAGTCAGGGAGCTGGCTCGATGCTGGTGGGCATAGCCTCGACCATCGGCCTCATGGCAATGATGTACTTATTTTTTGCAGACGAGGCAATAGTTATCGGAGGCTTGGGACCGGTAGCCGCGGCCCGAAGCAGCCTGGCCTTGGTGTATAAGAACTACTGGTCCTCGCTCGGGCTGGCGGTGTTGACCACCATAATCTTGGCTGGGACTCATTTGGTATGGATGGCCCTATCAGTCAACGCGGTTGGCGCAGTCGTAGGCATATTGGGGAATGCCTACATATCTACCGGAATAACCGCCGCAATAATGGTGTTTTTTAAAGATAGGGCTGTTGTTTTTCAGAGGGCAGCCGTCCTTGGGTAACAGCCGGACGATTTTAGCGTAAGTATCTTTATAGTATAGTGATTTACACGAACGTTCTGTCGATAGAATAATTTAGAGAAGAGACACATATATGGTAATAGAGACGAAAGACAGCAGATATACCGCGCAAGACATCCAGGTATTGGAGGGGCTGGAGGCCGTCCGCCGCCGTCCAGGCATGTATATTGGCACCACAGACTTGCGGGGCCTCCATCATCTGATATTTGAGATAGTGGACAACAGCATAGATGAGGCCATGGCCGGGTTCTGCGACAATATCCAGATCACGATCAATCCTGATAATTCTGTTGTTGTTTCGGACAATGGCCGGGGGATACCGGTGGACACACATACATCTACAGGGCTTTCTGCCTTGGAGACGGTAATGACCATACTCCACGCCGGCGGCAAATTCGGCGGGCAGGTGTATAAGGTGTCCGGCGGACTTCACGGGGTGGGAGCGTCCGTTGTGAACGCTCTGTCCAAATCTACGGTGGTGGAAGTGAAAAGGGATGGTAAGGTATATCGCCAGGAATACCGACAGGGCAAGACTATCACTCCGGTAACCACGGTAGGTAAGTCGAAAGATACCGGCACAACTGTGACCTTCAGTCCGGACGAAGAGATCTTCCCAACCATAGAGTTCGACTTTGACCTGATCACCCAGAGGCTCAGAGAGATGGCGTATCTTACGAAGGGGGTATGGATATCCCTGAAGGATATCGCCAAGGACAGAGAAAGCACTTTCTACTTTGGAGGCGGTATAGCCTCCTTTGTACGGCACCTTAATAAACGCCGTGCCGCAATACACTCCCGCCCTATCTACATTGAGAAAGAGGTCAACGATATAGCTATCGAGGTGGCCATGCAATATAACGATGGCTACACCGAGAACACTCTGAGCTTCGCAAACTGCATAAACACCGTAGATGGCGGCAGTCACTTGACTGGTTTCCGTTCAGCCCTGACGCGGGCTGCCAACGACTACGGGCGCAGAACCAAGATAATGAAGGACGACGATTCCAATCTTCAGGGAGAAGACGCCAGAGAAGGACTGACAGCCATAATCAGCGTAAAGCTGTCGGAGCCGCAATTTGAAGGACAGACCAAGACGCGGCTGGGTAATGCAGAGGTGCGGACTGCAGTTGAGTCGGCAACTTACGAGGGCATAATAACTTACCTTGAGGAGAACCCCTCGGAGGGCCGCAAGATAATTGAGAAGTGTATCACCGCAGCCCAGGCCAGAGAGGCTGCCCGTAAAGCCAGAGACCTGGTCATCCGCAAAAGCGCGATGGAAGGCAGTACTCTGCCCGGCAAGCTGGCGGACTGCACTGAGAAGGACCCTCAGTTCAGCGAGATATTTCTAGTGGAGGGAGATTCTGCCGGCGGCTCAGCCAAGATGGGACGCGATCGCCGGTTTCAGGCTATCCTGCCCTTAAAGGGCAAGATCTTGAACGTCGAAAAGGCGCGTAAGGACAAAATGCTGGCGCACGAGGAAATAAGGGCCATAATCACGGCCTTGGGCATTGGTATCAAAGGCCAGATGGACATGTCTAGACTGCGATATTACAAGGTAATTGTAATGACAGACGCTGATATAGACGGCTCCCATATCCGAACCCTGCTCCTCACCTTCTTCTTTCGTCAAATGCCGGAGCTTATCGATGAAGGCCATTTGTACATAGCTCAGCCGCCGCTCTACAGGCTCCAAAGTGGCAAGGAACAGCAGTACATCTACTCCGAAGAGGAGAAGGAGACCACTTTGATCAAGTGGAAGGACAAGAAAAGTATTGATGTGCAGCGTTACAAGGGCCTTGGGGAGATGAACCCTGAACAACTGTGGGAGACCACGCTGAATCCGGCGACCAGGACGCTCCTAAAGGTAAATGTTGATGATGCAGTCAAAGCGGACGATGTATTTGATACTCTGATGGGTGATGCAGTGCCGCCCCGCAAGGCCTTTATCCAGGCCCATGCCAAAGATGTTAAGAACCTAGACGTTTAGGTACAACATTAGGAGAACAGAGGTGATTTGCTCCCTTGGCGGGGGCTTCATCGGGTGTTCCGCGCGGCTATGATATCCCGACGGGATTCCTTGACCTTGACACTCGCAATACGCTCTGTTATAGTCACTTTCGTAAAAATTTCACAAAGTCTTAACCCGGCTGGGGTTAATGTCGAGAGGAAATAATGGCTGTACTTAAACGCTGCCCGATTCCGCCTCTTTTGCCGCTGGTAATTATTCTATCCTTCTTGTTAGCCGGGTGCATTTCAGATGACCCAATGTCTACCTTTTCCCGTGACGGCAGCGCTGCCTCTCTTGAGTTAGACTTGTTTGCCCTTATCTGGTGGTTGATGGTAGCGGTGTTCGTTGTGTTGGAGGGAGTACTTCTCTATGTAGTTCTCCGGTATCGCAAACGGCCCGGCCAGGAAGATGTTCTGCCGGTACAAACTCATGGAAACACCAAGCTTGAAATAGCATGGACGATTGCTCCGGCTTTGGTCCTGGTGGCGCTGATGTTTCCCACGATACAAGGGCTGGGGATCCTCTCCGAGAAGCATGGCGGGGACGCGATAAATGTTAAAGTGATTGGACATCAGTGGTGGTGGGAGTTTCAATACCCCGATTATGGAACAAACCCGCAAGGTCAGCCATTAGTAGTAACAGCCAATGAGATGCACATTCCCGCAGGCAAGAAGGTCAACCTGGCGCTCGAGTCTGCCGATGTAATCCACAGCTTCTGGGTACCAAGGCTGGCCGGCAAGACCGACCTTATCCCGAATCACCACAATACTATGTGGATAGACGCCAAGAATCCGGGAGAGTACTATGGCCAGTGCGCTGAGTTTTGCGGCACTGAGCATGGCATGATGAAGCTCAGGGTAATTGCAGATACCCAGGGAGAATTTGAAGCCTGGGTCAGCGCACAGAAGTCGCCCCAACCCGCTGCCACCGGAGTTGCGGCCCAAGGCGCAACTCTATTCTTGACAAAGGGATGTATCGCCTGTCATACAATTGCGGGCAACCCTGCAGCTCAGGGGAAAATTGGCCCGAACCTAACCCACGTCGGCAGTCGCACTACGGTAGTTGCTGGATTCTTCGAGAACAATACGGAGAATTTAACCAAATGGATCCAAAATCCTGATAGCTTGAAGTCCGGCAACATTATGGGACGAGACGCGCCGGTTTATAAAGTGCCTGAACTGGCTATGACTGACGAGGATGTAAAAATGTTGGTGGCGTATATGCAAAGCCTGAAATAAACCTCGTATTGAGCTGGAAAGCTTTGCCTTTTCTAAGTGAATAATAAATACATAACCCAATGGTGGAGGCTATCCTATGGCTACCGTAACCGGAACGATGGGCGGCGTTTTGCCCAGACCTTCGATCCATACTACTGGATTCTGGAGCTGGGTTACCACAGTTGACCACAAACGAATAGGGGTGTTGTACGGTGTAACGGCCTTCACCTTCTTTTTGATAGGTGGGATTGAGGCCCTTGCCGTTCGCGCTCAGTTGGCGAGGCCGGAACAAGGTATGTTACAGCCGGCACTGTATAATCAACTCTTTACAATGCACGCCCTCACTATGATCTTTCTATCGGTTATGCCTCTGGGCGTGGCTTTCTTCAATATCGTAGTGCCTCTCCAAATAGGCGCCAGAGACGTGGCCTTTCCACGTCTTAACGCTTTAAGCTACTGGCTGTTCCTCTTCGGCGGGATTTTGCTAAACGCTGGATGGCTGTTTGGCGGCTCTCCCGACGTGGGTTGGTTTGCCTATTCCAATCTCACCGGCACGGACTACTCGATGGGCGCAGGGATGAACTATTACGTTACCGGGCTTCAGGTGCTGGGCGTAGCCTCGGTTGCGGGCGCTTTAAACTTTATTGTCACGATAGTCAATATGAGAGCGCCAGGCATGTCTATGATGAGGTTGCCTGTTTTTACCTGGATGACCCTTATAGTCTCGATCCTGCTGGTAACGGCGATGCCGGTTATCTCCATTGCTCTTATTGAGCTGACCTTTGATAGGTTATTCGGAACTAACTTCTTTAACCCGGCTCTTGGTGGCGACCCGATCCTCTGGCAGCACCTCTTCTGGGTCTTTGGTCACCCGGAGGTGTACATACTGATACTGCCGGCCATGGGAATAGTATCAGAGGTGCTGCCGACCTTCGCTAGGAAACCTCTTTTTGGATACGCCTTCGTTATTTACTCGGGCATTGTCATTGGCTTCATGGGATGGGGCGTTTGGGCCCATCACATGTTCATAACGGGGCTCGGACCGGTTGCCAACGCCGTGTTCGCCTTAAGCACTATGCTTATTGCCATTCCGACGGCTGTCAAGATCTTCAACTGGATTGGCACGTTGTGGGGCGGGCAAATAGAGATGAAAACTCCCGTCTACTTCTCTATCGGGTTTGTCGCCGTCTTTATAGTAGGCGGTCTCAGTGGAGTTTCTCACGCCGCGACCCCATCAGACTTCCAGCAGTCAGACACCTACTACATAGTCGCGCACCTGCATTACGTGCTTTTCGGGGGCGCTATATTCGGCCTCTTTTCCGGAATATACTACTGGTTCCCAAAAGTCACGGGTCGGATGATGGGGGAGACACTGGGTAAATGGCACTTCTGGCTCATGTTTATTGGAATGAACCTTACTTTTGGTCCCATGCACTGGCTTGGCTTGAACGGCATGCCCAGACGCATATATACCTACCCCTCCGGAATGGGCTGGGACTTCTGGAATCTGGTAGCTACTATTAGCTCTTACTTGATAGCCATATCTATGCTCATATTCTTGCACAACGTCTTTAGAAGCCTGCGGAAGGGACCCCGTGCAGGCAACGATCCCTGGAACGCCAGGACCTTGGAGTGGTCTATTCCTTCACCGCCACCGGTTTATAACTTCGCTGAAATACCGGTAGTCCTCGCTAGAGACGCTTACTGGGAGCAGAAGTATGGAAGCGGCCACGAGAATGGACAGGCGCACGCGGCCACTAGTGAGCATGTTAGCGAAGGGCAATATGGCGCCGCGGCGGATGAGCGCCACGATATCCACATGCCGTGGCCCTCTTACTGGCCGCTCATCACCGCATTTGGGCTTTTTGTCGTGTTTGCCGGACTGCTGGTCAACGTGGTGTTCGCCGCTTTAGGAGTATTGATACTGTTCTACGGTGTCTACGGCTGGGCTTTAGAGCCGGTAGCTGAATAACGGAGAGAGGGACTTAATAGTGCACGCTTCTACGACAGCGCATCCCGCAGAACACGATACTAGCACGGGGCTAGACAACCGAAAGCTCCTCATGTGGGCATTCCTTGGGTCGGACTGTTTGTTTTTCGGCTCCTTGATTTCCACTTATATGATATATCGCGGGCGGAGTTTAACGCCGCCTTTCCCTGGAGAGGTCTTCGATATTCCCTACACCTCTGTCAGCGCCTTTGTTCTCCTCATGAGCAGCTTGACTATGGTGCTGGCCCTGGCCGCTCTACAAAGAGACGACCAGAGGGGCGCAAAGACATGGATCATGGCGACAGCTTTATTGGGGTCCGTGTTTGTGGGTGGTCAGGTGTATGAGTTTACAACGTTTGTTCACGAGGGCTTGACGCTTAGCGTCAACCTCTTTGGCACCAGTTTCTTTGTGCTTACAGGCTTTCACGGGACTCACGTCACTATAGGGGTCATTATCCTGCTGTCATTGTTTATTATGGCGTGGAGAGGAAAGCTTACGTCCCATAACAGCCTGAACCTTGAAATAGCCGGACTGTACTGGCACTTTGTTGATATCGTCTGGATTGTCATCTTCACCCTGGTATATCTTCTGCCTTATCCCGAGCACATCGCGGGATAAGGCACCAAGCTTGCAACGAAAGGAGGTCTTATGAGACATACCAATACGGGACATACACAAGGAGCCCATGCGACACCCAAGCAATATGTGCAGGTTGCTGTAATACTCAGCATCATTACTGCTCTTGAAGTCGCTGTATATTACATACCATCAATGAAGGCAGCCTTAGTACCTATCTTGCTTGTGCTTTCTACGGTCAAGTTCGCAATGGTGGTGATGTTCTTCATGCACCTGAAATCCGATCATAAGCTCTTCTCGATCTTTTTCACCGGACCCCTGGTTCTAACAATCGTCGTAATACTGGCGCTTATGACGCTGTTTGGAGCGCTCTTTACTTCCTAGCGCGCAGTAGAAAGCGCGATAAACTATGGTAGCCGGTTCTCTTTGGATACGGGTTCATGCCTCCTGATCTTCACACGCATTTGGACGTTCTGTTTTGGGTAGCGCTAATTGAAGGAGCGTATCTTTTAGCGGTTTTTCCGCTGCGCAAGCGCTATGGATGGTCTGATGAAGTTGATCCTACCAGGGCCTGTCTTTTCTCATTGGGTGTCGCGGTAATCTACCTTGCAGAAGGCACTTCCCTCCACGATCTAAGTGAGAAGTATTTATTCAGCGCCCACATGGTGCAGCATTTAATGCTGACAATGGCCGTGCCGCCGTTACTGCTGGCAGGCACACCAGACTGGCTGGCGAGGGTTATCCTCAGGCCGCAATTACTTTTCAGGTTGGTAAAGTTCTTAACATATCCCGTCACCGCGTTTTTGATCTTCAACGCCGTCCTGGCCTTTTGGCACCTGCCTGAGTTTTATGACTTGACGTTAAGCGTCCATACTTGGCACATAGTCGAGCATCTGATGTTCATATCTGCTGCAACCATTATGTGGTGGCCGGTAATGAGCCCCGTCCCTGAGCTAAATAAGCTGCCGTATATGGGCCAGATGTTTTACCTCTTTGTACAGACCTTTGTGCCGATTGTTATCGGTGGTATAGCTACTTTTGCCGACCAGATGGTATACCATGGATACGTGAACGCGCCCAGACTATGGGGTATTTCTGCCGCCGCCGACCAGCAGATAGGCGGTATGATAATGAAGATCGCGGGAACGCTGATCCTCTTGGTGGCTATGACCGTTATCTTCTTCACCTGGTTCAATGAGGAAGACGCTGAATCGCCTCACAGCAAGCCCTTAAAATGGGAGGAAGTAGAGGATGAGCTTGCGACCATGGGTCTGACCAAGAAGCAGCCCTAGCACAAGAGCGATAAAACATAAAGACTGGTGACTGTATATAGATTTCACCGAATATGTCATTCTGAGTGACAGCTAAGAATCTCGGTTGTGGCTGGCAGATTCTTCGGTCTTGCCTCCCTCAGAATGACAAGTAGTTTTCAACCTTCGTGGGTGCGGGTCGCAACTGGCATTGGGGATAGACACTAAAAGCAGTAATAGAAAAGAGAGGACGATTTCATGGAGCGTTTGGGACTTCCCTTTCTCATCCCGGTAGGATCGATAGTAGGCACCTTTCTCATGATATTCATAATATCTCGCATTCTTTTGTTTGCGCATGAAGCTAAAGTAGCTGTACCCTTGGCCATGATCATTGCCACGCTTATCCTGATAGGTGCAGCCGTTGTCGCCTCGACTGGAAGCTCTGGGCATACTACCAGAAGCCAGCGGAGACGCCGTTAAACGGCAAAAAAGGCTATAGGCCTCGCGCAAAATTCCAGGGCTTTTGCCTGTCATCGCCAATTAGCCGAGCAACAAAAGAATATCGTGGGCTATGTCGAGTGGCTCAATCGCGTTTCCATACACTATCCGGACCCTGCCCTCCTTATCGGTCAAGTGTACGGGAGCGGCGTGTTGGACTTCGTAGATAGCGTCCGCGGCTCCTGCGCTGTTTCCTCCGGTGGTAGAATCAAAGGACTTGGCGTCCCCCTTGATTGGCCCAGCCCAAAACTCCTTCCACAGGGGTTGCAGGAACGCTTCATTGCCAGTTAGGAAGTCCCACTTATCTGTCATATCCCAGCGGTCTGAGAACTCCTTCATTCTGTTCGGAGTGTCTCTATCTGGGTCAACTGAGATTGCGACGAAGGCCACATTATCGGACTTATCTCTTACCAGTTCGTAGGTGTCCCTCAGCTTTGCTGCGGTAAGGGGACAGGCGTCCACACAAGAGGTAAACAGAAATGTCATTACCACCACTTTCCCCTTGTATTCGTCCGAGCTAACAGTATCGCCAAACTGGTTCGTCAGAGTAAACGCCGGCATCTGTTTTGGCTCATCCAGCCTGAAGCCCCGAGCCTCAGACGCCTGTTGGAGGTTGAACAGCACCAGAGTCCCGATAAGGAAGACCAGCGCGACAAGGGTAGCCATTACGGCAAAGATGCGCCACGACGGGATGCTAAGATTGGAATTGCTCGAGGTCTTGGATGTAACCGACATATTGGGTACCAACCCCTGGGATCAAAGTGTCACTGCTGCGTATGCTATCACTGTTAGTGAGAGAGCGTCAAAGGTAATGTGCGATTACGAGCAAGAGCTTTTAGGTTAGTTGTAAGTTGAGGCGCATAATGAATCCCTGCAAGAGTTCTGCCATAGTCGGAACGCCCAAATTGGGGTTTCAGCGGTGCACGTAGTTCACGGGACCTGGATTCCGGACGAGACCGAAGATTACGTTCAGCCAGGTGGTTTTTACCTCTGGGTCGAAACCGACGCGCCGGTACGCGCGCCACGCGGCCCCTCTGCCCAAATGCTCCACCCCCGCCATTTGCTCGACGCGCCCCTGGCACAATTTCTCGACGAGAAGCTGGGGATTCGTGACAACTACAGGACAACGATTACTCGTGTGCTCTCCCGCCGGTTTTTCCTACTGCCTACCTCCGGTGGGGCGCCGCTTCCTTCTGTTGAACTGCAGCATTATGTGGATCAAGATATCCCGGACTCTTTCGATCTCAGCTCCTGGCAGGTCCGCTGCTACCAGGTGAGCGATGTCATAAGAACGCTGAACGACATTTACTTCGTCGCTCTCAATTCCCCCGCGGATTTTCAGCTTGGCGCGGACTTTCTTTTCTGGCGCCACTTCAGCCAGGTGCTCAAGCAGATCATCGCGCGTGAGCAATATATACCCGCGATCAAATATCAAGAGATCGCCCTGCCGGGAGGGAACACCTCCAAGCCCCTGCCCGAGTTTAAGCTGCATCCAGGATGGGAGATACTCTCCAGTTTGTATGAGGCGGCCGTACCGCAGTACGTCGCCGCGATGCCCCTGCTGTGTACAACGGGATCGACGTCGACCGTCGCGACGGTCGCCAACAAGGAATCACTCCTGCGCCACTTTGCCGAATGCCTGCTGCAAGACGTGGTGAGCCGTACGCCCCTGCCGGCGAAGGTCGACCAAGAGATCGCCGGAACGTTCTTATACCGCGCGATGTATTCCTATCCCCCGGATACACGGTCCCGGCCGCCATATAACCCGCTCGCCGAATACCGCGCTTGGGCGGGCTGGCGCGAAAAGCTGCTCAAGGGGCAAGCCGGCGCGGGATTCACGCTTGGGTTCCAAATGGAAGAAGCGTCCGCCGATGACGGCGCTTGGCGGCTGCACTTTCAGGTGGCAGCGCAGCGCGATCCCTCACAGCGTCTGCGTCTCGCCGAGTACTGGGAGATGGCCCCGCCAGCCCGTGCCACTGCCGCGCGACCCTTCGGCGAGGACTTCGAGAAGTACTTGCTGCTGGGCCTGGGTCACGCGGCGCGGATATATCCGGAGCTGTGGCGCGGCATGGAGACGAGTCAACCGGCCAGCTTGCGGCTAACGTTGGAGGAAGCGTTTGCCTTTCTGAAAGAACAAGCCTGGGTCCTGGAGGACGCAGGCTACACCGTCAGCGTGCCGGCGTGGTGGACGCCGGAGGGACAACGGCGCGCGAAGCTGCGTATGAAGACTACCCCAAGGGCGACGAAAGGAAGCACTGCGGTGACCGCCGGGTACCTCACGATCGACGCCATAGTGTCCTATCACTATGAGCTGGCTATTGGCGACACGGTTGTCTCAGAAGAGGAATGGCTGAGATTGGTCGAGTCCAAGACGCCGCTGGTGCGTTTCCGCGGGCAATGGATAGAGCTCGACCGCGACCGCATGCGCCAGCTACTTGAGTTCTGGCAAACGCACCGTGAGGACAAACCAGAGCTCACCATTCAAGACCTGCTGAAGGCCTCCGCCGACGCCGAGGACGATGTGGAATGGGAGTACGACCCGGTCTTGCAAGCGATGCTCGCCCGCTTGCAAGACAAGAGCGCGTTCGCTCCAATAGCAGATCCGCCGGAGCTTCGGGGGAGTCTGCGCGATTACCAGCGGCGGGGCGTTGCCTGGCTTGCCTATCTCGAAAGCCTGGACCTGAACCCGTGTCTGGCCGACGACATGGGGTTGGGAAAAACCCTGGAGGTAATCGTCCGGCTGCTCGATGAAAGGGGCTCAACGGAGCCGCTTGCGCCCACTCTGGTGATCGCGCCGACTTCGGTGCTGGGAAACTGGCGCAAGGAGATCGAGCGTTTCGCCCCATCTCTGCGGACATTTGTGCATCAAGGCAGCGGCAGAGCCTCCGACGAACGTCTGTTTCGTGACGCGTGCCAGGCCTGCGACGTGGTTATCACCTCATTTGCTCTGGCCCGCCTGGATGAGAAGCTCCTTCGAGGAGTCAAGTGGGGACGCGTCGTGGTTGATGAAGCTCAGAACATCAAGAATCCCCAGGCCGCACAGACCAAGGCGATCGCCAGAATTGAGTCGCCGCGCCGTTTGGCGCTGACCGGTACGCCGGTCGAGAACCGTCTACGCGACCTCTGGTCCATCTTCAATTTTCTCAATCCCGGCTATCTGGGGAAAGAGGCGCAGTTCCGTAAGAACTTCGAGCTCCCAATCCAAAAGTACAACGATATCGCGCGCGCGGCGACGCTGAAGCGGCTGGTCGAGCCGTTCATCCTGCGGCGGGTCAAGACGGATAAATCGATTATCTCCGAATTGCCCGAGAAGATCGAGCAGAAAGTGTATTGCCAGCTCACCCCGGAACAGGCGTCGCTCTATGCTGCGGTGGTGCAAGACGTCGAAAAGCAGATCGAGGAAGCAGAAGGCATGCAGCGTAGAGGCCTGATCCTGGCGACGCTCTTGAAGCTGAAGCAAGTGTGCAACCACCCGGCGCAGTTTCTCCAGGATGGCAGCGCGTTCACCAGCGAGCGTTCCCACAAGCTGCAGCGCTTGAGCGAGATGGTTGAAGAAGCGATTGTAAACGGCGACAGCCTCCTCATCTTCACCCAGTTCACCGAGATCGGGTCCGCGCTGGACCAGTATATAGCGCGCACATTGCATTACAACACGTCCTATCTCTACGGTGGGACGAGCGCCCCGCGGCGCGAGCGGATGATTTCGGAGTTCCAGGATCCCGAGAGCGAGCCCACGGCCTTCATCCTCTCGCTGCGGGCCGGTGGCGTAGGATTGAACCTCACCCGGGCGAATCACGTCTTTCACTTTGATCGTTGGTGGAACCCCGCGGTCGAGGACCAGGCAACGGACCGCGCTTTCCGGATCGGCCAACGAAAGAATGTCATGGTCCACAAGTTTGTCGCTGTGGGGACGGTTGAGGAGCGGATCGACCAGATGATTGAGGACAAAAAGCGCCTCTCCGGCACGATCATCGGCGCGGACGAGTCCTGGCTCACCGAGCTTGACAACGAAACCTTCAAGGACTTGATCGCGCTCCGCCGAGATGCGGTGCTGGCGTAGCGCCCGTAAGCTGGGCAATAGTGCGCCATCTTGTGCAGAAAAGGAGTAAGATATGGCAGGAATTGGTCGGACTTGGTGGGGGAAGCGGTTCATCGAAGCCTTAGAGCAGTTCACCGATCGGGCGCGCCTGGGTCGCGGACGGTCTTATGCGCTTGGAGGGCGGATTCTCGACTACCAGATCAAGAATGGCAAGGTGCGTGCGAAGGTACGCGGATCGACCAATTCGTACTATGGGGTGTACGAGGAGCCAATCTACACGACGACGGTGGCGCTGGAGCCAATCTCGCCGGACGGTTGGAGCGTGGTGATCGCTGACCTAATGGACAGGGCGGCGCCGGTCGCGAAGCTGCTTCTCAACGAGATGCCCGAGGACATTGACGACACTTTTGGCCGCTCGGGATTGCAATTGCTCCCGGCTGACGAGGAGGATTTTACCACCGACTGCTCCTGCCCGGACTATTATAATCCGTGCAAACACATCGCCGGGCTCTGCTACGTGCTGGCGTCGGTGCTGGACCAGGACCCCTTCCTGCTGTTCGAGCTGCGAGGCCTCGCACGAGAGCAGCTGCGCGTGGAGCTGGAACGCTCTCCCCTGGGACAGTTGCTCGCCTCCGAGTTCGACGTGCCGGAGCCGGAGCCTCAGCCTGCCCTGTCGTACTACACCCGGCCGGTCGCCGAGCCCGCGCCGCCGGCAGTAAGTTATAAGGAGTTCTGGACCGGGGCCCGTCGCTTACCGGGGCTGGCCGAAAGTTCCAAGGCTCCCGTTGTCGCAGCCCTCCTGATCAGAAAAGGGGGTGACTATCCGCCCTTCTGGCTCAAGGACAAGTCCTTCATTTCGGTCATGGAAGAGATCTACGAGCGCGTTCGGGCCAAGAGTCCGCAGATGAAGTGAGCGCGGTGATATTCCCACTTCTGCATCTCGTTTTTCTTCGTTCACTGTCCTCGCGCCACAGCGATTATCAGCATCGCCCATCCGGCCAGAAGGCAAACGCCGCCTAGAGGCGTGATCGCGCCCAGCCATCTGATTCCGCTGATGGAGAGAAGGTAGAGGCTGCCTGAGAACAGCACTACCCCTATCGTGAAAAGCCAGCCGGCCGCTGTGGTCGGCCAGCCGCCCCAGCGAGTGGCGGCGTAGCTCATTGCCAGGAGCGCCAGCGCGTGGTAGACCTGGTAGCGCGCCGCGGTCTCGAAGACGTCGAGGTACTCAGGGGTGAGTCTGTCCTTGAGGATGTGAGCGCCGAAGGCCCCGGCAGCTACGCCAAACAGTCCATAGATGCTGCCGATCAAGAACCAGGTGCGGTCCATCGCTAACCCTCGTATAGCTTCACCACTTTGATGGCGCCGGGAGGACAGGCCTCAACGCAGAGGTCGCAGAGCACGCACTCATCCAGGTTATCTTCCACGATGCGAAGGGTCCCGTCGGGGTTCTGGGCAAAGATGTCTACAGGGCATATCTCGGTGAGTTTTTTCGCCAGCTCCGCATTGGAGTGTACAGAGCTGTCCGCGTCTACTCTTATGAACATTGAAGGCATTTTAAGACTCCCTTGTCTTGCAATCGTTGTCTCCACCCGCTCGTGGTGAGCCTGTCGAACCATGGGCGGGTGGAGCTTGGTGCCACTGCTCACCCTTCGAGAGCCTCAGGGCGAGCGGATACGGGAAGGCTCACTACTTAAGTCTTTCCTTCACCAGGCGCGGAATATCAGAGATGTCCTCTGCCACCGCGATTCCGGCCTCGTTTAAGCGCCTGATCTTTTCCTCGGTGGTGTCGGCCCTGCCCTCTACTATCGTGCCGGCGTGGCCGAAACGCATTCCAGGCATGGCGTCCATGAACCTGCCTGCCATGAAAGCCACGACGGGAAGCCGGCTCTTCTTCTCCTTAAGGTAAGTCGCCAGTTGCGCGTCCATTGGGCCGCCGGGTTCAGAGTAGATCACGATGGCCTTGGTGTTCTCATCCGCTTCGAACAGAGGAATGAGGTCCGCATAAGTATTACCGATGATGGCGTCCCCGCCGATGCTGACCGCCGTGCTCTGGCCGAGGCCGGCCGCGGTCAGGGTGCTGGCGATCTCTGTCGTCATCCCTCCGCTGCGGGACATGATCCCCACCGGCCCGGGCATGTAGGCCTTTCTGGTATCCTCCGCTGGGCCTCCGATGCCGCCCATCTTGCTCTTTTCTGGCGTGATGATGCCCAAACAGTTGGGTCCTATTATCCTTGCGCCGTGCATATCGGCGAACTCTATAAGCTGGGCTACCTCTTTCCTCGGTATACGCTCGGTGACTATGACGATTAGCTTTATGCCGGCTTCGATGGCCTCTAAAGCTGCATCGGCGGCGAAGGCGGGCGGCACTGCCACTACAGCGCCATCCACCCTGGTCTGGGCAGTCGCCTGGCTAACCGTATCGTAAACCGGCACGCCGTACACGTCCCGTCCCTTGCGTCCGGGAGTCACGCCGCCCACGATCTTCGAGCCGTAGTTGAGGCATTCCCTTGTCATGTTGACGGCCTCGCGGCCGGTAATACCTTGTATAATAAACGTGGTGTTTTCATCTATTAGGATGGACATAATTTTCGATTCCCTTTCCTTATCGAAGGATGAAATTAGCTTGGTAGTCCTGGCTCGTTCCCTCTCCCCGCGCTGGAGAGAGTTAGGATAAGGCGGTTCTTAGCCCTTCTTAACCTTCTCGACAGCCCGGCGTGCGGCCTCGTTCATGGAAACAGAGCGGTCGCAGTACTCTACGCCGTACTTACGTAGTATCTTGAAGCCCTCGTCCTCCCAGGAGCCGGGGATGCGAAAAATAGCGATCTTCTCCGCGGGGTCATAGCCGGACTCGACGACTCCCTTTATGACGCCGCGGGCCATTATGTCCACTCTGGTGTTGCTTACGACGTTCATCATTACGGCTATCTTTTCGACGCCCGGCTTGGAAAGAATGAGCTTGGTCAACTCGCATGCTTTGGTCACACTGGGGTTGCCGCCGATCTCGCAGTAGTTGGCGGCTTTGCCGCCGTGCTTGCGGACGGCGTCAAACAAAGTCAGGCTGCCGCCGCCGGCGCCGATGATAAGGCCCAGGTTGCCGTCGAACTCCACGACGCGGCCCGCGACTCCCCTGGTGTCCTTAGCGTCCACCTCCGCGCCTTTGATCTCGAAGGGCGTTGGCGGACGGGCCATCCGCGTCTCCTCGCGCTTGACCCCCAACTCGTTGAGCAGCGCAGTATGGCGGTCTCTGGCCTCCTCCTCCATATCGATGTGGCAGTCCAGGCATATGAAGCGGCCCGTATCCAGCTGTGCCAGAGGATTTATCTCTGCAAGGGTGAGGTCGTACTGTAGGAAGGTGCGGGCCAGACGCGTGACGATCGGGACCAGGCCCGTTAGCTCTCCGCCGGTGACTCCGATGGATGCTATAGTCTCTTTTACTTTGTAATCCGACAGAGGCAGGAGAGAGGAGAAGTGCATCCTGGCGACGTGGTCCGGATGCTGCTCCGCCACTTCCTCTATATCAATGCCTCCCATGTCGCTGAAGATGAGCAGCGGGCGTTTGGCCACGGCGTCGTAGATGACGCCGGCGTAGTACTCTTTTCTAACGTTGGCCTTGGCCTCTACGAGGACGGAGCGGGGCAGCTGGCCGCCGATTTCCAGCTTGAGGATCACCTCTGCTGCGGAGCGGGCCTCATCCGGAGAGTCTGCAAATTTAATGCCGCCCGCCTTCATGCGGCCGCCGGACAGCACCTGTGACTTCAGCACCGCCGGCCCGCCGATCTCGCCAGCCAGGCGAGCGGCCTCTTCAGGTGTGTTGGCGGTCCCGTTCTTCGGCAGGGGTATGCCCTGCTTGCCTAAAAGGGTCTTAGCCTCGTATTCGTAAAAGCGCATATTATACCTCTGTAACGCGTAGCTATTTTTTATTCAGCGAGGCTTTGCGGTTCTCAAGCCACCTCTTGAAGGAGCGCTGACTCTCTCCTGATGGCCTGCCAGCAAGCAGTCCCTCAACGCTGAGGTCCTCATCGATCTCTTCCCAGTGAATGCCCTCTCCGTCACCGATGAGCTCCCAGTTATTCCGTTCTTCCATTGTGCCGTGTACGAGTCTAGGGTACCAGACTAGAGGCACAGAAATAGTGCGTCCATCAATGAGGTCTACTATCAGAGAATCGTCGGTGACAACCACATTCTGGGCGGGTGATAACCTAATCTCAGTCTTGGAAGTATTCATTCCAACTCCTCAGTCGTAAGTCTTGGTTTTCTTCAATTAGTCTTTGAAGTTGAGCGATCTCCTCTCGACTGAATCTGACGCTATTCTCTAGTGAGACGATATTTAACCAAAATTTAGCTTTGTTTCTATCTCGCTGTACATGAATGTGTGGTGGCTCACTCCCTTTTTGGGAGTAGAAGTAGAACCTATATGGTCCGATTCTCAAAACTGCTGGCATTATAACTCAATACAAGTTTATTAGTAAGCTTCTAAGTTCTCCCCATAGTCCTAAGTATATCGTATCCCGACACCGCGGCGGACTTGGCGGCCTGCTCTGCCAGCCACGCCGGATCCAGCTTGCCGGCTTGCACCGCTTTAGCAAGCAAGACCAGCAGTCCTTTGATGGTGGCCTCGTCGTGGAATTCGCCGGTCGGTGGATGGATGATGGCGCCTCCGCCCTGCTGATGGTAGTATTCCACGATATCTTTGGCGGTGGCTATCTGGTCGTCGTCCGGAGTATAGCATTCATTTGCGATCTCGGCCTGCTGAGGATGTATCACCCAGGTCCCATCCATGCCCAGATTGGCCGCGCCCGCGTTCTTCTCTCTTATCTCCTCGCGTATCCTGGCGGCCTCCTCTTCCGGAGCGTCGCGCCTGATTATGGTCAGGAAGGCGTTGTCGATGGCGTGAAGGCCGGCGGCCTTGGCTGCAACTACGGTAGCCTGCTTGGCGTAATGGAAGTTTTCGTTCTGGTTCTTCACGTTCTCCCTTACTCCCATAGCCGAGGCGAAGTCCGCGATGCCGAAGATGAGTCCCGCCATGCGCTCGGAGGCCGTTGCGATCTTGTAGGCGTTGACCACGGCCAGGGGCGTTTCGATTAGGGACTCGATCTGCACTTTATACTCCCATCCCGCCTCTCGCTCCAGAGCATCCAGGAGCTTGGACAGATAGATAACGTCCTCCGGCTCGTTGCATTTAGGTAGAATGATACCGTGGAATTTATTGGGCGCTCCCAGCATAACCGCCTGGAGGTCTCCCAGGAAGAATTTGGACCGGATATTGTTGGGCCTTATGGTAACGACTCTTTTGCCGAAATCCACACTGTTCAGGGCCTCCACCATTGTTTTTCGGGATGCCTCTCCCTTGAACTCGTAAGGGCAAGCGTCCTCAAAGTCTGCCATCACGTGGTCTACGGGAGCCTGCGAGGCGTTTTGGTGCATTCTCAAATTGTGGCAGGGATATGTAAGCTCGGTGCGCGGGATAACCAGGCGCTTGCCGCCGTCCAGGACAAACATGGGGGGACTCCTTCCTATGGCCGTCGCATATCATAATACTGATAGTTATTATTAGCCACGCCATTATCTCATAAGACATGCAGAAGGTGTCAAGTTAGCTTCCAGAACCGTAGTGACAATAAAGCCCTTGCGAATCGAGGCCTGGGCTTACTGAGTTATGAAAACTTAGTAGGCTCCTGGAAACTGCGAAGCTGGTGTTTGTCCTTTATGGCTGGAGGACGGCGCAGGCGTATCAAGAGGTGTTAGGGAACTCTAAAGGGGATCAAGTCAATTAGTGTACTGTATTGGACATTTAGGGAACCCCCTCACCCTAACCCTCGCCCGCGCTGGTGAGAGGGGACCGAGTCTAAGTAGGGACTTTGTATTTACTCGTCCTGAGCGCCGCTCCAGTGACCGCGCCTCTTGGTGCTGGCCCTGAACGCACGCAGCGTCCGCCAGTTCTTAAGGACTATCCGCCAGGTGGACAGGTCGTAGGGCCGGTCGGTGAGCGCGCGTACCTTGGTCATTACGTCGCCCTTCAGCGGCGGGCCGTGGCCGAAGCTCGCTGCCTCGGCCTCCAGTCCTCTCAGGGTTTTGAGGGAAGCATCTAGCTGCATGCGACGTTTTCTGTCGTACATCATGGGGCGGCTGAGCCGGTCCACGTTGTTGAGAACGGAGTCCCCCAGGAACAGTACCTTCTCCTTCTCCAGATAAGGACTGATGCTGCCGGGGGTATGGCCTGGCGTATACAGTATTTTGAGTCCGCCGAGGCTGGGGATGACATCGTTGTGGTCTATCTGCATGTGGACTGGCGTGGTATGCGGAACGAGTCCGTCCCGGCGTCTGCCCCCCATGAGAAGGGACACCCACCAAGGCGCTCGGCCGCTGTCTGCTTCGTTGCCCTTTCGCAGCATCGGCTTATGGTCTGGCCCAACTTCTACCTCATCCTTGTGAGTTACAATCTGGGCGCCGGTCATCTCGTGCAACTCCAGCGCGCTGCCGGAGTGGTCGTGGTGAAAGTGGGTAAGGAGGATATATTTGAGGTCAGAGGGGGTTCGGCCAATGGACTTGATATAAGAGACGATGGCCTCGCCGTTTCCTTGGATGCCTGTATCTATAAGGGTCATCTGCTCGCCGGCCAGCAGACATACGTTGCTGCCGGTCACCTCAGATATTCTGTGTACCCCAGGGGCCATTTCCATACCTAAGCCTCTTCTCTTCTTCCGGTAATGGCAGTCGAACTGCTCTGACAATTGCCTGACGCCTTATTTTGCGGCAATGAAGGGGGAGAAGTCAATATTTTTGGATGGTAGGGGTTTGAACAGATTTTTTGTGAGATGAGAGAAAGAGTGGCACTACCATAACTCGTTACGCCTGGTAGCCGCTGCGAAAGCGTCTAGCGGTGCTCTAACTTGAGGCTTTAACCCATTCTCTCGCGAGCTCTACCCAAGGCTGCTGCGCCTCCATGATCTCTGCACGCTCGAACGGGACCCAGTGGCAACGTGTGGGTGCGCCGCAATCGCAATTGGAGGGCCACTCGTCCGGAAGCCCTTCAGGTGCTCTGAGCAGATACACCCAGCGGCGTCGCTTCTCGCCGTCCAACTCCTCGTCTCGAACGCCCGCGAGGGCTATAAGCTGGCCGTGGATGCAGGCCTCCTCTTGCAGCTCTCGCACAACGGCCGCCTCCGGCTGCTCATCCGGCTCGACAGTGCCAGCGGGGAGTTGTACCATGACCCCGCCTTCGTCCATTGGGTGATCGAAGACCAGTAACTCGGTGCAGGACATACCCTTACGGAGGACGATTGCCGTGACCTTCTTGACCCTCTCTTCGTTCAAGCAGGCTTCTCTTACTCTTAAGGCCTCCCTAAAACCATCCGCTTAAAGGCCTCGGCAGCCTCCATCCCGTAGGCCTTTCCCTGCTCTTTTGCCCAACCGGAGAGCATCTTGCTGGGGTCCCATTCTCCCAGCTGGCTCTTGTGCTCTCTGAGCGCGGCCAGCTTTGTTTCTATGGCAGATGATATATCTATGAATACGTTGGGCTTCTCGGAGCCGAACAGAAATACGCTGCTTACCTCATGAGGCTTCAGCCCCTCTTCCAGCAGCTCGGGGAAGATAAACCTGGTGCCCGCCGAGGGGAACACCGCGTCGAGCGCGGCATCCGCCGCCGCGCGGTGATCCGGATGGTTCATGTAGTTATCGCCATGAAAGCGCACCGTGGGGTCGCTGCAAAGCACCGCGTCAGGGCGGTGCTTACGGATGAGGCGGGTAAGCTCCCGCCGCAGGCCGATGGATGGCTCAAGCATGCCGTCCGGGTAGCCCATGAACAGCACATCCTTTACGCCCAGCACCTGGCAGGCGTTCCGCTGCTCCTGCTCTCTGATGGGCGCCAGCTTCTCTCTGGTCATGGAGTCAGGGGTATATTTGTTGGAGCCGGCGTCGCCGCTGGTCACACATACGGTTATGATCTCGCTGCCGGCCGCGGCCCACTTAGCGAGGGTCCCACCCATTGTGAACTCCTGGTCGTCGGGATGCGCGTGGATCGCCATCACCTTCGGCGGCGCTGGCGGCTCCTCATATTTCTGGTTAGAGGGATCGGTCATTTACAGCCTTCTATCCCTACCCGGGAGCCAGCTAGCAAGATCGTCCTTGTTTCGCTCCAGCCACTTAACGTTTAGCCTTATTCGCTCCAGAGACTGCTGGACTGAACGTGTGGCCGCCGGTGTTGGATGTGCTTTGAAAAACTCCTCAACATCGGCTGCTCTCTCCGCCGTGGAAAAACCGCCGGTGAAGCCCACCAGGTTGGTTATGGCAAAGCCGCCTTTACCATAACGGCGGTCGAACTCGTCCCAGTTGTTCTTGACGAATTCCCAGGCCATATCCCGACCGATTCGGTTGCCTGCGACGGAGGTGACAACCGTAATCGTATCCTGGCTGCGCACATTCGCAGATAGAGAATATTCTAAAGTACGCCTCAACAGCTCAGGCTGAGGGAACCTGGCCAGTGCCCTGAGGAGGCGGAGCTTCTCCTCTTGCAACTCGGTGCGTTTCTCCAACTCCGAGATGGTATCATAGGTAGACTTGTCACCAGTCTGGCCGGCCAAGCCCAGCACCACGCCTCGAAGGTCAGGATGTAATGAGGAGGGGTCCGTTAGATACCTTTGGAAGCGCCCTTTAGCCTCTGCCACTACTTTGGGATCGCCATACCAGCCCGCCTGACCTAGGACAATGCTGCGACGCAATGAGTCAAGGTGGCCCTCATTGGGCTTGGGGTCCCAACCCACCTTTTCTGCGATCTTCCTAAAAATGCTCCTTCCCAGCTTATCAAAGTCAGGCAAGGACGCTTCTTTAAGGATCATGATTTCAATGCCGCCGAGGTTAGCGGACAGATCTCCCAACACCGTGGCATCCATCTCATTGTCGTACGCTTCGGCTAGCGACAAGAAATGGGTTGCCGACATGTAGCCGGCTCTGGCAAGGGCGTATGTGTCGCCCTGAAGACCCAACCGGTCAATGGCCGGCAGATCCCCGCGACTTACCGAAGTCCGCAGTTTATCAAACTCTTTGGAGTCATACCTAACGCGGTAGAAGCCGCTTTGCCCAGCGTTTGCTTTCAACCAGTCCTGAAGTATGTGGTAATCTTCCACCACGGCGGATGGGACATCTCGCTGTGTCATTAAGAAATTGGTCTGCGGCTTTGATCCACGCCGTATTATTCCAACAGGGATCTGCCACAGAGCTTCATCCAGCTCTGTTTTTGCGTTCAGTATGTGTTCGTATAGAAACCTGTGTTGGCCGTAGAGGAAATAGGCCTGTCCATTGGCGGTGAACATGTCGACCTTGACCAGCGGGTATCCGGTCTGCTTTACCCATGACTCCATGATGTCCGCGACCCTTTGCCTTGACGCTCCTTCTAGAGCGCTCCAGAGGTCCTCAGTACGGGCGTTGGCATATTGATGGCCGGAGATGTAAGCCTGGAGCCCTTTTCTAAAGGGGCCTTCCCCAAGGAATCCCTCCAACATGCGGAGGACCGAGCCGCCCTTACTGTAGCTGATAGCATCAAAGATCTCGCCAATTTGCGCGGGATTTTGCACCGGCACTTCTATCGGGTGAGAGTTCCTGAGGCCGTCCAGCCCCAAGCCGGCGTTAAGGTGCTGCGATACGAACTGGGTCCACATGTTCCACTCCGGATACAGGTGGTCCATCGCCTTGCAGGCCATCCAGGATGCAAAGCTCTCATTTAGCCAGAGGTTGTCCCACCATTCCATAGTCACCAGGTCGCCAAACCACATGTGGGCCATCTCATGGGCCACCACCTCCGTTACGCGCTGCCTCGTGTTGGCGGCGGAGTTCTCAGGGTCGTATAGCAAGGCTGTCTCTCGATAGGTGATAGCTCCCCAGTTCTCCATCGCTCCGGCGGCAAAGTCTGGGATGGCGATGTGGTCCAGTTTTGGCAGCGGATAGGGTACCCCAAAATAGTCGTTATAATAAGACAACAGCTTAACGGAGGTCTCCAGGGCGAGGCGCCCCTGCTCCTCTTTGCCTCTGGTAGTATACACCCTGATCAGAGTGTCGTTGGCAGCGGTGGCCTCTATATAAGAGAACTCTCCCACAATAAAGGCCAGGAGGTACGTTGACATAGCAGGACTGATGGCAAACCGCACCGTCTTCGTGCCGCCGAAATTATTAGTTTCACTTTCGACGGGCATGTTGGAGAGGGCATCCAGCTCCGCGGGCACCAGCAAACTGATCCGGAACTTGGCCTTGATTGCGGGCTCATCCCAGCAGGGGAAAGCTCGGCGAGCATCTGTGGCCTCGAACTGGGTGGTGGCCAGATAGTACTGCCGGCCGTTCGGACCGGTGTACCTGCTGCGGTAAAATCCCCGGAGCTGCTCGGCAAGGACCCCTGCAAATCCGATACCCAACCTCGCACGGCCGGGAGATAGAGACTGGCCAAAAGATAGCGTAACAGTCTCAGAGTCCTTGTCAAAAGAGATATCAGTGGCTTTCAGCTCGCTGCGGTCTGCAAATGTGAGTTCACAGTGGGTTATTTCAAGATCAAGAGAGTGGAGGACTATCGTGTCGGTACTCTCTTTTATCTCTATTATTATATTCTCGTCACCTCTGAAGGTAAGATTGGTGAGGTCTGGAGCCATAGTTATGGCGTAAGTTTCTGGTCTCACGGAGGTGGGCAGTCTAACCTCGACGGGAGTAGTCATCTCTTTTCGTTACTCACTTCCTTCTATGTTCTCTTATGTTTACCGACCATTAGTAGGGCTTACCGGGAAGATAAACAGAGTAATAATAAAAGATTATAACATATTCAGAGGCATTATAAGCGCCAGCCGCGCGCACGGGATATGTGCTTCGTTCGGGGAAATAAGAAAGCTATTGCGAGCATTTGTAGGAGTGTATGATAGCTGACTAACCTGAAACATCCGGCTGGCTTTTCATGGACAGGGCTATTCGCCTTCGTTCCACGTCCACGTTAAGCACCGTGACTGTGACACGCTGATGGACTTTCACGACTTCGTTGGGGTCTTTTGTGAAGCGGTCGGAAAGCTGGCTGATGTGCACCAGCCCGTCCTGGTGCACTCCTACGTCAACAAAAGCGCCGAAGGCTGTGACGTTGGTGACCATTCCTGGAAGCCTCATTCCCGGCTTCAGGTCTTTGATCTCCTTTACATTCTCATCGAAGCTGAAGTTCTCAAACTGAGGACGAGGGTCGCGGCCGGGCTTGGCTAGCTCTTCCATGATGTCGTTTAGAGTTGGCAGTCCCACCTTTCCGTTTACATAGTCCTTGAGGTTGATTTTGCCGCGCAGCCCCACATCCCGCACCAGGTCCTCGACTTCGCAGTCCAAAGAGCCTGCCATGGCCTCGACAATATCATAGCTCTCCGGATGGACCGCGCTGTTGTCCAGGGGGTGCTTTCCGTTTCGTATGCGGAGGAACCCGGCGGCCTGCTCGAAGGCCTTCGGCCCGAACCTGGGGACTTTCGTGAGCTCTTTTCTGGACTTAAAGGGGCCGTTATGGTTGCGATAGTCCAGGATAGCTTTGGCGAGCTGTGGCCCAAGCCCCGAGACGTAGGAGAGGAGCTGCTTGCTTGCCGTGTTCACGTCCACGCCCACGGCATTGACGCAGCTTATCACCGTGTCGTCCAGCGAACCCTTCAGCCTTTTCTGGTCTACGTCGTGCTGGTATTGGCCCACCCCGATGGACTTCGGGTCTATCTTCACCAGCTCCGCCAGCGGGTCCATGAGACGCCGTCCGATGGATACCGCACCGCGTACCGTCACGTCCTGGTCCGGGAACTCGTCCCGCGCCACATCGGAGGCGGAATAGACCGACGCGCCGCTCTCGTTTACCATAACCAACGGTATGGCCTTGTCCAGGTCGAGGGAGCGGACGAAAGCCTCTGCCTCCCTGCCACCCGTGCCGTTCCCCACGGCTATCGCCTCGATTTGGAAATGTTTACATAGAGCCAGGATGACCTTGGCTCCTTCGTCTGAGCGCCTTTCGCCGTGATGCAGGTATATGACGTCGTGGTGCAGCAGCCCGCCCTGTTGGTCCATGCATACAACCTTGCAGCCCGTCCTTATGCCCGGGTCTATGGCTAGCAACTTCTTTTGCCCCAGGGGAGGCGCAAGAAGCAGTTGACGCAGGTTATCGGCAAATACCTGGATAGCCACCCTGTCTGCTCGCTCTTTGATGCTGTTCCGCGTCTCGGTCTCGATGGAGGGGGCCAGGAGGCGTTTATAGCCGTCCTGCACCGCCGTCCTGACCATCTCGGATGCCGGGCCTGTTCCCTTAATAAACATCCTATCCAGAATAGCCAGGGCTTCTTCTTCGGGCGGGCCGATGTGCAGAGACAGCACAGACTCTTCGTCTGCCCGCAGCATCGCCAGCACCCGGTGCGACGGCGCCTTGTCCAGCGGCTCCTCCCAGTCGAAGTAGTCCTGGTATTTGGCGGCTTCAGCCTCTTTTCCTGGAGTCACCTTGGTCTTAAGCGTCCCTTTTGATAAGAACAGCTCTCTGGTCCGTCCTCGGGCATTCGCGTCCTCACTCACCATCTCCGCGATAATATCCCTTGCGCCCGCCAGAGCATCCTCGACGCTATTCACGCCTTTCTCCGGGTCAATATATGACTGTGCCGCGGTCAGGAAGTCATCTATGTTCTGGTTCCAGAGTAACTGCGCTAACGGCTCCAAGCCCCTCTCTTTGGCTATCGTAGCTCTGGTGCGGCGTTTTGGCCGGTACGGAAGGTAAACGTCCTCCAGGACTGCCATAGTCTCTGCCGCAAGGACCTGTGTCTTCAGCTCTTCTGTCAGAAGCTCTCTTTCCTCCAGCGAGGCCAGGATAGCTTCCTGCCGCTTGCTCAGCTCTCTGAGGCGGGCCAGAAGGTCTCTTATCGACGTGATCGCGACCTCATCGAGGCTTCCTGTGACCTCTTTACGGTACCGCGAGATGAAGGGCACGGTCGCGCCATCGTCCAAAAGCGCGGCGGTAGCGAGCACCTGCCATTTCTCCAGGCCAAGCTCCCTCGAGATCTTTTCGATATGCTGTAGCTCGGTTAACGGGGCTTCTATAGTTGTCGTCATAGCTCTTTACTCAAAGTTTATTGATAATTGAAATAAATCATGATTATATTGTAACTTGTCGGAAACGATGTCTACTGTTCATAAACAAGGAAAGCCCTGCTTCTGTTTCATCCAAATGAATAAATCTGTTGTATGATTGCTCAGGGATATAATGCGTAAATGTGCCGCCACACTTATTTCAGGATCCTGTCTATGAAAATCGCAGCATGGCTCGCAATATTAATATGGGTTTCATTCGCGGCGCTGATCGCCGGCTGCGCCGCGCGCCAAGAAGTCATTCTGTCTCCTGTGTCTCAGACAGTCGTAGGAACACGGCGTGTCGAATCGACTGCAGCCCTCAGCCTTACAGCCACCTCTGCAAGCATCCCATCTACTCCCACGCCAAGTCCAACGCCGGTCCCCAGTCCTACTCCTAACCTAAGGCCGCCTGAAATACCCACCGTGATGTCACAGCCCGTTCTCCAGGCCGTTCAGGTTGATTCTGATGAAATCTCTCGCGGCGACCCAGGTAGTCCATGGATAAGCCTCGTCTTTAACGCGGGCGCTGGCTTCCAGCCGGGAACCTCGATTCTGGACGTGCTGAGAGAAAGAGGGGTGCGTACCACCTTTTTCCTGATGGGCTGGTGGGCCGACCGGCAGCCGGAGCTTGTCCGACGGATCGCCGACGAGGGACATGAGATCGCCAGCCACGGCTACGAAGTGTTTGATCTCACGCAGGTATCAGACGCAGATGTCATCGGCGATCTTGAACACGCTGATAGCGTCCTCAAGGCGCTTACCGGCCGGACCACGAAGCCGCTGTGGAGTCCCTCCGCCGGCTACCGCGACGCCCGGGTCCGCAGCCTTGCCGCCTCTCTGGGCTACCGCACGATCTACTGGACGGTCGATAGCGGCGACTGGCGGGAGGATGCAACAGCCGCGGGAGTACGACAGCGGGTATTAGACGGCGCAGCAAACGGAGCGATCATAGTGATGCACTTCGACAGCTCCCGCACCGCCGACACCATAGCCGCCGCGCTGCCGGGCATCATCGACGAATTACGAGCGAGAGGCTACCGGCTGGTAACGATCAGTGAGCTAATCAGCGGATAATTAAAGCAGCTAATCGTACACAAAGAGCCACCGGCGAGCAGAAAAGCCCCTTAGCGTGCTGCATACGCGGGTACGTGTCGCCCGACGAAGTCCTTCATGAGTGCAAGAGCGCGGTCGGCGTCGGCCCCTGGGGCTCGAGCGAAGCCATGTGGAGCGCCAGGGAACCACTCTATCTCAACAGGGCCTCCAGCGCTGCGGTACGCGGCTACGAATCGCCTGGGTATATCCTCCGGAATATTGTCATCAGCAGTCCCTTGGAGAACCAGGATTGGGGGCTTTTGCACCGTCTCGCCGCGCTCAAGAATAAACTGAGGACTGCTCTCCCTCATGCATTCTTCGGTCAAAAAGTAGCCTTCGGTCAACGTCGCCAGACGCTCCAGTCCACGTTCTTGAGCGTAGAGGTAGCGGGCGTAGGGGTCCAACACGGGGAAAAGCGCCAGGATATATCCAAGGGTTGCGTCCGCGTTTGGGTCTTCCTCCAGAGGAAGCGCGCTATATCGCGCGTCCCTGGGTCTCATGGCGCTCAAGACCACCGTGTGCCCACCACTTGAAAAGCCAAGCGCCCCTACCGAGTCTCGGTCAGCGTTTAGCTCGCCCGCATGAGCCTTGAGCCATCGAGTGGCGTAGTTTACGTAAACCACCTGCGCTGGATAAGGATACTGGGGAGCGAGGCGAAAATCAATAGCCGCGACAACAATCCCGCTGCCGGCAAGGCTATGATCGATCGACTCATTGCGCTTCCGGTCGCCTCCGGTCCATACGCCTCCATGAACCTCCAATAGCAGCGGGAAGGGACCGACCCCCTGTGGCTGGTACACCCGAGCCATCAAGTGTTCTTCATCTATGTTCCTATACTCAACATCCCAGGTCCTGACATCAAACCGCCCTTCAGTATCTGTATTTGTGGCTGTCTCGGTCACTACACTTACCTCCTCCGAGAAAATTACTCGCTATATAACCCTACCGAATCGATATCTGGCTCCAGGTGCTCCTTGGCCTCGCCACCTTTTAGAAGACGACCGCGACGGGCTGGGACAAGCCACAGCCCCTACGTCGGTGTTTGTACCGCCATGCGCGCGCCCAACTGTCATTCTGAAGGAGTTCGCGACTAAAGAATCTCGTTGCTCTCGCACTCTAGGGCCATAACGGATGTGGAACGGATTCTTCGCTGCGGCTCAGAATGACGGTGGCGTATTACGCTTTCAGGAACCCCTTATGCCGCAGCGCCCGCTCCAGGGACGGCTGCATCTTCATCTCCGTGAACTCCCCGATGGCGAAGTCCAGGTGTTCCATAGCCTCCTTGCGACTTACGACTTGCTCACCCGCCCCTTGTAGCAGCAGCTCCGCAAGCTGAAGGTGCGTGAGCGCGGCCTCCGGCCGGTGGCGCACCTTGGCGCGCACCTCCAAGGCCTGCTGGTAGTAGGCCCTGGCTTTCTCTTTATCCCCAAGCAGGGCCGCGGCGGCCCCCAGATCGCGGGCGATGCAGGTGAATTGTGGGCCCGATAGGATTAAAGCGACTTTGCTTAGCCGTTGTGCAAGTAGTCTAGCCATCTCCAAGTCCTCCACCAGGACCGCTGTCTGGAGTAGCTCGCAGAGTATGTGCATCGGCATCTCGTCTTCACCGGGACCCACCACCAACTGGGTAACCAACAGCCGAAAAACGCTCCGAGCCTCTTCAGTACGTCCGAGATGGGCCAGACAGAGAGCCCGACGGACCGCAACAAAAGCGGCCTCTTCCCCTCCGGGGGTCTGAGCTGCCTGAGGAAGGGTGGAGAGGGCTTCTTCTCCCCGGCCCAGGTATAACAGGGGCCTCAAGACGAGCGGCGATCGAAACTGCCTGCCTAGTACGGGTGCGCCAACTTCGTCGGCTCTGGTAACTAAGCGCTCTCCGGCCTCGACCGCGGCCTCCAGGCCGCCATCCAGTTTTAGGAGTTGGCCTTCAATTGTGAGTACCCGCAAAGAAGGGTCTGGGTCCTGGGTACGGCCCGATAGCTCGGTCAACTGGCGCAGCATCTCTTCAGCCCTTCCCCGCTCACCCCAGTCAAGGTAGGTCATTACGCTACTGAACAGCAGTTCGCCCTGCGTCCTAGCGCTCATTCCATCGCGGGGTCTTCGGCTAAGCTCTTCAACCAGTTTGAATCGCTGTTCCTGACGCCCCGGCGACCCAACGGCTGAACTTATGCGTCGACCTGCGGCCAATGCGAGAGCCTCCGGTTCATCCAGATCCATGGCCAGACCCAATGCGCTGTCATATAGTGCCGCGGCCTCACCGAAGCGCCCGCCAGCATGCCTGACATTTGCTAGGGCTATGTCGGCGTACACACGGTCGGAACTATTTGGCAGTGCGTGGCGATCGGCCCGTTCCGCCCACTGGCCGTAAATCCGAGTTCCAGACATGGTCTGGATCCCGTTGCGGTGTAATCCAGCAATGGCTAATCGGCAGGCGCGCGAGCTACGCTGGCGGTCTTCCATGACCTCTGCTAGGGCCAGCGATTGCTCTGCCACCTCTTCTACTGCCCGCATAGGCTCTCCGGCAGGCATCAGGGCCTCCGCCAGGGCCAGCAGCAGGTCGCAGCGCTTCGTCTT
>SHYC01000118.1 GCA_009693005.1 Dehalococcoidia bacterium
CATCTCGGCAGCGCGTAGGTCGGTGATAATCACTGGGCACTTAAAGTTACCGTAAAGGGTTGCGACACCTTCTGCGGCCTTCCGGTTGTTAGCTCCTATGACTACTCGGTCTGGCTGCTGGAAATCGTGGACGGCCTGGCCTTCTCTCAAGAACTCCGGATTCGATACCACGTCAAAGTTGTATTTCGGGTTAGTGCCGCGTATGATGTCTACTACCTTGTCGCCGGCCCCGACCGGCATTGTGCTCTTGTTTACAACAACCGTATAGCGGTTAAGATGTTGTCCGATGTTTTCCGCTGCCATCCGAACGCTGCGCATATCGGCTTCGCCCTCCACACCTTCAGGCGTGTTTACCGCGATGAAGACAAAATCTGCATCTGCGAGGCCCTCTTTGTAGCTAGTGGTAAAGTTCAGGCGGCCGGCCTTGTGGTTGCGCGCGGTCAACTCTTGGAGGCCAGGCTCGTATATCGGCATCCCGCCATCCTGAAGGAGGGCGATTTTAACTTTGTCTACATCTACACAGATGACGCTGTTGCCCAGGTCTGCGAAACATGCGCCTGTTACGAGCCCAACATGACCCGCGCCTATGACTGTTATCTTGCTCATTAGTTCGAGAACCTCACTACAGGTAGCTCTGCCGTTTACCTCTTAGAATTTAATAGTCCAATGAGCCGTGAAGATCGACTCTTCTTGAATAGCCCGTGGAGCAAAAGATTGTTATTTTTATAACAATCATATTCTATATCTCTTACAGTCATGTTTCAAGGTCAGCTGCGCCAAGCAGAGGCGACGCCGTCGTCCTGTGGCATTGCGGCATGTTACCGAGAGCTTCAGCGCCCGCTGTCCTTGACCTTCAAATGTTCTATCAATCGTTCGGCCAGCTCTACGGAGTAATTCTGGCCGCGGTCGTGAGGATAGACCTGGAACATGCTGGCTACGTACAGACCAGGTACCGAAGTATCGAATGGCGGAATGTGCTCTTTATAGTCTACGGTTACTATCGGTTGTGCGAAAGGAGCGGCGTACATCCAGCTTTCAGTGATCCACTCAGGCGTGAAGGCGCTATTGATGCGGGATAAATGGGGTGCGAACTCTGCGAGTACCTCATCCTTGCTCTTGGAGAATAAGGGGTCATCCATTGGTCTGTAGTTGCCCAGATAGACCATGTGTCGCCCGCCATAGTCTTGAGTCGCCATATAGTTGGTATGCTCCACCAGTACCATGAAGGGATACCCTGGATCATTGATATTCGTCCAATAGGAGTCTGTCATCCGGTGCTTTAGGGCTAGTATAACGCAATGCGCCCCGTACGCTTTCCCCCAGTTGTAGCGTTCTTTGTACGCGTCCGGTAGCTCCGGGACAAGCCGGCAGGTCAGAGCGACCGGCAGAGTAGATATTATCCTATCGAAGCTATGCTCTCCAGCGGAAGAATCAACTGTTAGCCTATCGTTAGGTCCTATGCGCACTTCTTTAACAAGAGCACCGAACTCTAACTGACCTCCGAGCCTACGTATCTCCTCAGCCAAGCAATTGTAAAACTGCTGAAAGCCACCCCGTAGATATCCAAGCTCGCTGGACCTGTCGCTGACACGCGCCCGCAGCCACGGCATAGCTATCTCTTCCTTAACTGCGCCGAACTTGGAACTGAGCATCGGGCCCCAGATAACTTGGTAAGGGCCTTCCCCTGCCATTCGCCTGATCCAGGCTGAGGCCTTCTTGCCCTCCAACCAGTCCGAAGGCACGACCTTTAGATAGGCCAGGACTGCCCCCAGCCTGATTCGGTCTATTATCGATAGGGGCGCAAACTTGAGCAGTGAACTCGGAGAGTCAAGTTGGTGAACACCTCCGTTCCAAAGCACGACAGTCTTGGGCCGCCGCCATACCAGCTTCTCTTCCAGCCCTAGCTCTTTGATTAGCCTTGCGATGGACCGGTCGGAACGAAAAAGATGATGGTAAAACTTCTCAAGCCATACCTCATCTATTTGGAAACCAGACGCCAACCCTCCCGGCTCCGGCTCTTTCTCGTATACAACCACCTTCTCTCCACCCTGCGCCAGGCGGAGGGCGACTGTAAGACCCAAGGCCCCGCCGCCTAAGACTGCGTATTCCAAGTCTCTCCTCTTTTCCCTTCTTCTTCGCCCCCGATTGCCAGGTTAACGGGAGCTGGAGATGGCGCTGTGGATAAAGAGGTTATATCTTTCCACGGCATATGCTTTGACCAGAGGTAGAACAGTCCCACCAGCACAATTGGAACGATGAGAGCTGCGTGGACTACCAGAGCGTACGCGGTGGCTAGCTCTGGCGAGGTACCGAACTGGATGAGGACCAGGGCGCAAAAATATTCAAAGGGGCCGATACCCGCCTGGGAAGATGGTATCGAAGTTGCCAGGTTGGCTGCTGCCATGGCCAACAGATATACGCTTATTGGCTGATTGATGTCGAGCGCTAGTCCGACAAAATAAAAGAATATCCCCTCTGTCAGCCAGGACAAGGCTGAGAAGAAGGCTGCCCCTCCGAGCCAGTAGGGATTGGAAACGGCCCGTAGTCCCGATACCAGAAGCAATGCAGTGGCCCGGGCTTTAGGACGCATGGTGGATGGAAGTATCTTTATGCAGGTGCTTAACAGGGATTCTGTCCGCTTGGGCGAGGAGCTTATAACGAGGATCGCAGTCAGAGCCATTAGGTAAAAAAGCGCCATACCTTTCAGGACACCATTTAACGGCTCCTCGATTGGCAGCAAGACTGCGGCGAGCCCTGCGAAAAACAACAGGGTGATGCCGTCCAGGAGACGCTCTGCAGCGATGGTCCCCAGGACGGCGACTTTGCTGAGACGTTCCTTCTCTCCCACCAAATAAGACCTTGCTATCTCTCCAACGCGCACCGGCAGCAGATTATTGACCGTATATCCAACGATAACTATCGGGTAAAGCCGGCCGACGGTTATATTCCCTAGCGGCCTCAACAGGTAATGCCACCTAAGGGCCCGAAACCATACCCCGGTAAAGAATATCGCGATACCCGGCGCCAATAGCCAGTATTTGCCCCGCGATAGTGCCTCCAACGTCTTTGCAGGGTCAGTGTGATAAGCAAGAAGACCCAGAAAGACCAGACTTACGAAGCCCCCAAGTAAAGTACGCTTATTCATAGGACTTGGTTTGCTCCCGAACTAACGTACTCCCATTATACCTAATGCGGAAGGGAGATTCCTGATTTATCGATGAGCTTATCGCTTAGCCGTCTTTTGGAGCTTTTTACGGAAACGATACTCATATCTCGGTGTTTAATAATAAGCTGAACGTAGTCCTAACTACTGCGAAAAAGTGGACTAATGTGCTATTATTGGGATGATATGGCGAGTATCCCATAAGTACTTACCTCAAGGCCCAGGATCAAAATGCGAGTTCTTGGAGTAGACCCCGGACTTAATAAAACTGGATACGGGGCGATCTCGGCGGATAACGGAGGGTTTACCTACCTCGGCAGCGGCGCAATCTCTGGGGGCGAGAACTCCCTGTCGCTGGGGCGGCGCTTGAAGAGGATATACCAGGGCATTTCAGAAGCGATCCATCTTTATCAGCCTGAAACGATTGCCGTGGAAGAGCTTTACCTTAGGCGTATTCCGGTGGCCTCCGTGGTCTCGCTGGCGCATGCTCGCGGTGTCATAGTCCTTGCCGCGGAAGAGATGGGCCTGGAGGTATTTCACTATCCATCGTCTCAGGTCAAGACTATGGTTGTTGGGCCGGTGCAGGCAACCAAAGACCAGGTAAGAAAGATGGTACAAATGAGATTAGGCATAGAATTGCCTAACGGCCCAATGGATATTTCAGACGCTTTAGCGGTAGCCTTGTGTCACTGTAATATGGCGGCTTCGCCTTTGAGTAAATACGGCGTGACTCAGAGCAAATGAGAGGGTAAACGGGTATTCTATGATCTCTCACCTATCCGGAAAGCTTAGCAAACTAAGAAAAGATAGTCTGTACGCGGTAGTTGACGTAAGTGGAGTAGGCTACGAAGTGCTGCTGCCGTACTTCGTGAAGAGGACCCTTGAGGAGCAGGGCGATGGCCAGCAGGTTGATCTGGAGGTGTACTATTACGTCACAGAGCGGCATCCCAAACCCATACTCATCGGTTTTATGCGGGAGCATGAAAAGAGCTTTTTTGAGCGGCTGGTGGGCGTGGAAGATATAGGGCCCACGAAAGCTGCCGCCGCTCTGGTAATGTCGGTATCCACCATCGCCAGAGCCATCGAAGATGGCGACGTGGCAACGCTAAAGCGGCTGCCCGGCATTGGCGAGCGGACCGCAAGCAAAGTGGTGGCTACCCTGCGAGGTAAAATGGCCGGTTGGGCCCTGCTCAAAGATGAAGGTTACGACTCATTACCGTCACAGCCCAGAACTCAAGGTCTTGATGAAATCAAAGAAGACGTGGTCCTGGCCCTCACCGGATTGGGATATAGACGCTCAGAAGCAAGGGCCAGGGTGGATGAGGTGCTTGAGAGAAGTCCCAACCTAAAAAACGAAGAGGACATCTTGAGAGAGGTCTTTAGAGCCGAACGGCCATAGACGCGCCCGGTATAGCCATATTCAATGGCTGTTCCTTCAAAAATGTCATTCTGAGGGAGGGACGACCGAAGAATCTGTTTTACAACGTAAGGGACTGAGATTCTTCGCTTCGTTCAGAATGATGTCCGAGGTGGGTTTTTATTACTGGTCATGTGTGAACTCATGGCAGGCGAATGCTATTCGAGAAAGGTAACCTTTAACTTTGTCCAGCATGGTGGATGCTACAGGGTCTAAATATCCAGACGGCGATGATGAAGAGCTTCCTAATCAGCCGGAGAAAGCGGATGACGATATTCGCGCCGCCTGGAATCTGCGGCCCAGGAGTCTCGCCGAATATATCGGACAGCCAGAGGTTGTGGAGCGTCTTCACATAGGTGTAAGCGCTGCGCGGGCCAGAGGCGATGCTATTGATCATATACTCTTCCACGGGCCTCCAGGGCTTGGAAAGACCACGCTGGCGCATATAATAGCCGTGGAGATGGTTACAAACATAACCCACACCTCCGGACCGGCGCTGGAGCGGCCGGCAGACATAGTTGGTATCCTTTCCAACCTGGCTGCCGGCGATGTGCTGTTTATCGATGAGATCCATAGACTCAACCACTCCGTCGAGGAGTACCTGTATTCCGCGATGGAGGACTTTAAGGTAGACTTCGTCGCCGGCAAGGGGGCCTATGCGAAGACCATACCCTTCCCGCTAAAGCATTTCACGCTCATCGGGGCCACCACCAGAGCAGGTCTTCTATCGGCGCCTCTGAGAGACCGGTTCGGCATAACCTGCCATCTTGATTTCTATGCCGACGACGAGCTTACGCTGGTAATAAAACGTTCCGCCACCCTGTTGAAGGTCAACATAGACGAAGAATCGGCTAGAGAGATAGCCGGACGATCCAGAGGCACTCCCAGGATTGCTAACCGGCTCCTCAGGAGGGTCAGGGACTACGCGCAGGTGAAGGCCGATTCGAACATAGACCTTGAGCTGGCTAAACATGCTCTGGCGCAGGAAGGAGTGGACAGCGCCGGCTTAGACAGGCTGGACCGGCAGTACCTGACGACTATCCTGCAGAACTACGATGGAGGACCTGTCGGCGTGGAAGCCATCGCAGCCACTCTCAACGAGGACTCAAGTATACTTGTAGACGTAGTGGAACCGTTCCTTTTAAAGATGGGCTTTGTCATCAGGTCCTCTTCGGGACGAAAGATAACAGACCTGGCGCGCGATCACTTGGGGTTTCCTCCGACGGGCGGGCAAGTGAGACTGTTATAGCAGGTCTGGAGACGTCTCGAACGGATCACCTTACAATTTAGTAGATCAGCGGTATCATAAAGAAACTCTACTCCACTTCCCCAAGCAGTTCGAAATATCTTTCTCTTGTGATACCAGCGGTTGTAAGATTAGTTCTAATATGAGCAACAATCACGTTGCGCGGGCTATTTTTGATAACCACAGGTCTTTTTACACCTGGTTTGGTCATGGAAATATGATCGCCTCTGGTTCTTGATACTGTAAACACTTCTTTTTCAAATATTTGGACTAACTTGCGATAGTCGATGGGTATTATTCTTGGCATTTAGATAGCCAGGGATATTTGTTCAATTACCAGCGGTCGAGGAGATTCCCATAATCTCTTATCAAGCTTAAACCCAGCTTCTGTCAAAACGTCCTCTAAAGTGCCCATTCTCTTGCATTCTTCCAAAAAAAGCTCTACAGCCTCTGCGAGAGCTGATTTAGCCTCATCAGGGCTATCCCCAAAGCTTGAAACGTTTAACTCTGGAGCAATAGCTGCATATTGATCGTCTTCTTTGAATATCTCAATTCTAAGGTTCAGTTGCATAGCACAAAACTATCTCCAATACGCGTTAGTTATGCCGGAGAGACAAGCCAAGATAATATATTGGACACCGTCTCCTAGAGCGCTGAGTATTTATTTGCTCAAACAATACGCCTTCTCTACGATTCTAGCAAGCTTTCCTCTACCAGTGAACTACCAGTGAGGACGGCAGCATTGTTGTAATAGTGGTTTTACCTTAAGCCAGCATGAGG
>SHYC01000003.1 GCA_009693005.1 Dehalococcoidia bacterium
GCCCTTATCATAGAGCAGGTCCTTCCTGAACTGGAGGAAGAGACAAACCAGCTGCTTTCCCGGATGACAGACAACCGCATGACTCTCCGCTTCCAGACCCAGCGCGCGGCCAGATCAAAGAGCGACAACATCATCGAGACTTTAGACATTATTATCGGAGACGAGCTGGGCACAAGAGCTTACGAGATGTTCAGCGGCGGCGAGTCCTTCAGGATCAATTTCGCCCTCAGGGTCGCGATGTCCAAGCTCCTGGCGCGTAGGTCCGGAGCGCCGCTGCCAACTCTAATAATAGACGAGGGATTTGGGTCGCAGGACGGCCAGGGGAAGCAGCGACTGGTGGAAGCCATAAATGCCATACAACCGGACTTTCAGCGCATCCTGGTCATCACCCACGTAGAAGAACTAAAGGACGCCTTCCCGGTACGAATAGAGGTGTCAAAAGGGCCAGAGGGATCCGCCTACACGATGGTTTGAGCAGCGGTCGGGTTGTTCCGACCGACTGGTGGCTTCAGAGAAGGTAGGAGAGAGGGCTTAAAGCCTTTTCATCACGCCTGTTACCTCTTGGACCAGAGGATCAAAGGGTTTCAATTTATACTTAAAACTGTAAGTAGAATTGGACCAGGAACACTGATTGATTTTGTCTTGGGAGGCCACTGGACGGTTGGATAAACGATGAAGGCGGTAGCGGTAAAGGTTAACTTTACGATCCCGGAGCAAGTGATTGAGGCATTAAAGGAACGGGTCCACGAGCAGGGGCGCAGCGCGGTTGTAGCTGAGGCCATCAGCGAATAACTAAAGCAGCTTGAGCGGGAGCAACTCGTGAGAGACCTTGCTCAGGGTTGCGCGGAGAGACGAGAGGAGGACTCGGAAACTGATACTGAGTGGGAAGGTCCCCCGCTGGAGGGCTGGTAATGACGAAAGCTTCGAGGACACAATGGTGACTCGGAGAAGAGATAGAGGAGCGAATCCATCAAAATATCGGAGATACGGTGAAATATACGGGGTTGACCTGGAACCGGTTATTCCCTTGAAAATAGACGCCAACTTGCCGTTGCCTCAGGTTCTCGAAACGTGTCCTGAGCCTCGTCGAAGGGGCACCCGCCCGTCCTAGTTCGAGAGCCTCAAGGACCGGGCTATGCCCGTTTATTCTCATCCTTCGGTGTGGAGACGCAAGCCCCCATGCGGGATTGGTTCGGAGATAGGAATGGCTTGACCTACATATGGGAGTACATGTGGTAACAAATGCCTACAAAATAATTGAAGAGACTCTTCCTTTGATCGAGTAAGATAGCAAGAATATTGGGGATTTTTATGCCTTGATCTTCTTCGTAATCTCCCCTCCGGCAACTTCCTTCCCCTCATCAGGCGCAACCCCATTCGTACCAGCACCATTAACGCTTTCCGGCTGCACTTGCCCATTATTCTGTTGTCGATTACGCTTGCTAATAGGTGAGATAAAGAAGTAGTAGACTCCTATTACAACCGCAACAATCATGACTATGATGGCGCCACCTAACTGGGAAACTCTATGGACAGTCTCCTCAATCAAGCCAAACTGTAAGCCTGCAAAGTAGCCGAGTAGCAGAAATGGTACTGCCCACATCACAGTCCCAATAGTGGTATACAGTACAAACGAGTGGTAGTTCACCTCGAAAATCCCGGCTGCGAACGATATTACCGGCCTGAGTCCGGGGACCATCCGACCAAGTATGATCGCAAGTCCGCTGTGCCTCTGGAACCATCGCTCCAAAGTCCCCACCCTGGATGGACTGAGCCTGATGTACTTTCCGTATTTGAGAACGACAGCGTGACCGCCATTCTTCCCCACAAAGTAGAGAAACGACGCCCCGCCCAGGCTGCCTAACTCAACGGCCACCATCGCGAGAGCTGGGTTAACGAGCCCGTTGAAGACATGATAGCCGGTAATTATCAGGATTATGTCGCCCGAGACAGGCAGGGGCAGCCCGGCTTCTTCAAGGAACACAAGCAGCAACACCGCCGCGAAGTTGTAAGTGCCAAGCAGGTTTATGATTGTACCGGGGACATCCTTCAAGAACTCCATAGGTATGGCCGCGCGCTCTCAGACGCTCCCTTCAGTGCTATCTTGATAAGAGAATACCTGTAATGAGCAAGTCGATCTAACAGGCTGGTTTTACCTCGTGCTGGCTCATCCTTCCATCTGCTTGAATTTTTAGGCCTAATGCTGCGATGTTGTATTTCTTTTCTCAATAGGCCAGCGAGTCGACGATATCTTTAAGATCACTGTTTATACACGTGAATATAGGAGTATCCCTTAGGGTGTAGGAGCTGGACTCGGTATCTCTAAGCTCCATCACCAGGTCGAGGAAATCTGATGGACTGTCGGTCTCAAAGGCGAGCACGAACTCCTGGTCGTCCAGACCATAGGAATAAGTGGTGTTGATCTTCACGGAGGGATACTTATGCCCAACCTGGAAATGCACGTTCATTATCCGCTGTCTTTCTTCCTTACTCAGAAGATACCAGGCCCTTGTCTTTACGAATGGGTACACGAAAAGGTACTTGGCCCCAAGTGCGACTATTCGATTCCGTGCCCCTTCCTGCCCCTCGTGCCGGTGAGATCCCAGATACATCGACCGACGGGTCATTGCCAGGTAAGAATAGGGGGAGGACAGGTACCTGCCCAGGCCCGTGGACCTCAAGCGGCTTGCCATCTCCTGAACAGCCTCCAGTTTGAAACCAGCGGTCCATATCAGGAAGTCGGTATCACCTCGCATACCCTGAAGATTATAAGTCCGTACCATCATATCATTGGCGAATTCCGCAACTGCTGCCTGAAACTCTTCCTTGTCGCGCTCTTTCTGCTCTTTCGGCAGCAACAGCCAAGGAGAGTCCACTTTATAGAAAGTGAACTTGACGTACTGTCTTTGGCCTTCCTCTGACATGTTACCTCCTAATCAAGGAACGAACGACACATCTTAAAATATCACATTCAGAATTTTAGAGTAGTCGCCCGATTTTAGCAACAAAAGTGACCGCCAGGAGATAAGTGGAATGACAGGCCGTGTCAACTCATACAGGCTTGTGAGCGACTCCTTCCGAATGCTATGATCTCTCCCAGGAGTTGCCCGTGGAACCGCTAAGCCTGTATCTGCATATCCCCTTCTGCACCGTAAAATGCCCTTATTGCGATTTTAACACCTATTCTCGCATTGAAGGACTTATTCCCGCATATTTGGATGCCTTCCAGAGGGAGATACGCCGCTGGGGGTCGGAGGTTGGACGCGGCTATCAGGTGCAGACGATATTCTTTGGCGGAGGTACTCCCAGCTTGCTTACCGAGGAGCAGGTGTGCTCGTTACTGGAGACCTGCCACAAATCGTTTCTCGTGGCAGAGGATACGGAGATTAGCCTGGAGGCCAATCCGGAGACCGTAACCGAGGACTACATGCGCGGGCTTCTTCAGGCCGGCGTAAACCGCTTGAGCATGGGCGCACAGAGCTTCGACGAGGCTGAGCTAAAATGGCTGGGCAGGACTCATGGCAGCGAGACCATAATCATGGCCTACGAAGCGGCCAGGGCAGCCGGCTTCGAGAACATAAGCCTGGACCTGATATACGGACTCACAGGCCAAAGTGCATCCACCTGGGAACGCACCCTGAGAAGAGCCATCCAGCTCCGACCAGACCACCTCTCACTATATGCCCTGACCATCGAAGAGGGCACTCCCTTTGGCAGGCAAGCGGCCCGGGGCCAGTTAAAACAGCCTGATCCCGACGCGGCCGCCGATATGTACCTGCTGGCAGCAGAGGCCCTTGAGGCGGAGGGCTACACTCATTACGAGATATCCAACTGGGAGTTTGGTGGACACGCCTGCCGTCACAACACCACCTACTGGGAGGACCGCCAGTATCTTGGCTTTGGCCCCGGCGCGCATTCCTACTTCGGCGGCTATAGGTTCTCGGACATCCGGTCGCCTCGCAAATACATCGAACGACTAGACCATTCCACCGGTGCAGACCGTGACGCGGAACAAGGCACGCCGGGACTGTCCAACGAAGAGTCCATACGCCGGCTAAGCCCCATAGACATGATGGAGCATATCGACCGCGACATGGAAATGTCAGAGACGATGGTGCTGGGCCTCCGCCTCGTGAAGGGAGTATCGAAAGAGCGCTTCAAGACCCGGTTTGGGGCAGCCATCGAGGAGATCTACGGCGATGTTATCGAAGAGCTTAAGTCTCTGGCCCTGCTGGAAGAGGCAGAGGGTCACGTCCGGCTGACACCACGGGGCTGGCTCCTCTCCAACGAGGCTTTTGTCCGCTTTCTGTAGTTAGACAGAAAATGCTTCCTCTCTTATTCTTAGCTCTAATTTTTGCCAGCCAGCGAGGATATTATTCAAGAAGCGAGGGCTACGCATAGGAGCATGGATTTGCCTGAGGACAATGTTATAGATGCCCTGGTCCTGGCAATAACCGCCAAACTCGGGTTTCAAGGACTAGAGACTCTGCCAAACATACCGTAGCGAGACTCTATAGGTCTACCAATGGAGATAGTGTATTATATGCAAAGATATACGAATTAGGATGGAAGACGCGGTATGACTTTAAGACAAGGTTATCGAGCCGATATAGTAATCCGAAGTTCGAATGGTAGCCCGATCTGCGTGGTCGAAATAAAGAACCTAAAAAATTTATCCCGCGAGGATGCTATGGAACTACGAAGTAATATGATAGCAGCTGCTATGCTGACAAACGTTTCTTATTCAATGATACTCTCTCAAGACAAAGGGTTTTTATGGAAGGAATCAAAACAGAAAAAACCTAACTCACCACCATTGTTGGAATTCCCGATGGATAATGTGGTTACGCGTTATTTACCTTATATAACCAAACAAAACCGACTAAGAGAAACTGAACTTGAGTTAATAGTGCTAGGATGGCTTAGCGAACTTGTTATTGCGCCTCCAGCAGCGGAAACTGAGCCCGAGAAATCCCTTGATTCGGTTGGCTTTCGACAAGCTATAAAACGCGCGAGGATAACAGCCGAGGATGCTGTTTGATTGTATATGTAGAGTCGAATTTTGTCCTTGAGATCGCTCTTGGACAGGAGCAGGCATTATCAGCAGAGGCTATATTATCGATGGCGGAGGATGACAGCATCGATTTGGCCTTCCCTGCTTTTGCGTTGAGTGAGCCATTTTCAACGATTACGTATCACGGAGCGGAACGGCAGAAATTGCTTAGTTCCTTGAGTCAGGAGTTGGGCCAACTGGAGCGTTCAAGAGCACATCAGGAAGTCGTATCCTTATTGCGGCCTCTACCAATAATATTAACTGAAATTCAGAAAATGGAAACAGACCGTCTTGAGTCCACAGTCGGCCAAATGCTCAAGGTTGGTCGGGCAATCAATCTAAGCGAGATGAGCTTTCAACAAGCATTATTATATGGGGAAGATTATAGCCTGTCGCCTCAGGACGCGATTATTTATTCTGTAATCCTTGCAGATATTAAAGAGCATCCCACTCAAGAATTGAAATGCTTTATAAGCCGAGACAAAAAAGGCTTTACCCTGCCAGCTATCTGATCAGAACTGAGGATTCATAACTGCCAATTCCTATACTCCTTTGATGATGCCTTATCGTTAGTTCAACACAGAGGAGTCTAAGACCATCTATTATCTATTACACACGAGGCCCAGTTATTACGCATGTACGTAATCGGCACAGCAGGACACGTGGACCACGGGAAGTCGGCGTTGGTACAAGCGCTAACGGGCATCGATCCGGACCGGCTCCGGGAGGAGAAGGAGCGGGGCATGACCATCGACCTGGGGTTTGCCTGGCTCGCTCTGCCCAGCGGCAGGTCTGTCAGCATCGTGGACGTGCCCGGACACGAGCGGTTCATCAAGAACATGCTGGCGGGTGTGGGCGGCATAGACCTTGCCCTGCTGGTAGTGGCGGCAGATGAGGGCGTGATGCCCCAGACGGTAGAGCACCTCGCCATATTAGACCTCCTTAGAATCCAGCAGAGCGTAATAGTGATCACCAAGAAAGACCTGGTGGACGACGAATGGCTGGGACTGATAGCCGACGACGTCAAAGAAACGGTGGAAGGCACTGTGCTGGAAGACTCGCCCATAGTATCAGTCTCCGCATATACCGGGGAAGGGCTGCCGGAGCTTGCCGCCCTCCTCGACGATCTTCTTGCCAACGCTCCAGCCAAGAAAGATATCGGCAGACCGCGTCTTCCCGTGGACCGGGTCTTCACCATAGCCGGCTTTGGCACCGTCGTCACCGGCACGCTGATAGACGGCACACTCACGGTTGGGCAAGAGGTTGAATTACTGCCTTCTCGCATCAAGACAAGGATCAGGGGCCTACAGACCCACCGGCAGAAAGAAGAGATAGCTCTTCCCGGCACCAGAGTGGCCGCGAACCTGACAAACGTATCTACTGATGACATATCTCGAGGCGATATCGTCACCTATCCCGGATGGCTCAGGCCCACGCAGCACATGGATGTCAGGCTGAGGTTGCTGGAAGACGCTCCCTATCCCCTGCGCCACAACGCCGGAGTCACCTTTCACACCGGCTCCGCGGAGGCTGACGCCAGAATACGGCTGCTGGAGCAGGTAGAGGTGCTGCCTGGTGAGACCACGCTGGCCCAGCTAAGACTTAGCAGCCTTGTCGCGGTCGCCAAAGGCGACTTGTTTATCATCAGGTCCACCGAATCGACCCTGGGTGGCGGCGAGATAATAGACCCCTACCCCAAGCGCCACAGGCTCCTGCACGAAGAGACCCTTCAGCAGCTAAAAGCCCTGGAGAGCGGCTCCCGACAAGAGGTCTTGCTTGGCTTACTGCACAAGGAGGAGCCTTGCAAAGCCTCGGCTTTGAGTAGTCTGTCCGGTACGCCTGAGCACGATCTGATGGCAACTCTGAAACTCATGACGGATGACAGCCAGTTGGTGGTACTCACTCCCGGAGAGTTAGATCACAACTCCACACTTATCTCTCATGAGGGATGGTCAAAGATAGAAGACAAGATCATTACGACCTTGGAGGGCTACCACAAGCAGCACCCCCTGCGGAGCGGCATGCCAAAGAGCGAGCTGCGGAACCGCCTCCAGCTCAACGGTCAGGCGGCAGTCGAGACCGTGGAGCGCGCCGTAAAGGGAGGGCTTATAGCTGAGGCGGGAAATCTGGTGCGTTTGCCATCCCACAAGATCTCCCTCTCTTCGCGTCAGGAGACTCAGGTCAAGGACTTCTTGAGCGCGTTGATGGCCAGCCCCTATAGCCCGCCATCAGATATAACTTTAGACCCGGAACTGCTTGGTATGCTCACAGAAGAGGGCCAGATAGTTCGTATCTCTGACAACGTGATCTTCGCAAGGGAAGCTTACGGCCAGATGGTAAACAAGATCACCGATGAAATAAAAACAAAGGGCAAGATCACCGTCGCCGAGGTGCGGGACATGTTCAGCACCAGCCGGAAATACGCCCTGGCCTTACTTGAACATCTCGACGACGAGAAGCTAACCCGGAGAGTGGGCGACGATAGGGTCTTGCGGTAATAGACAGCTATTACAGACCTATGTTATATTTTGGAAACAGTGTATGCCTAGTAGAACATGCTGAGCATTACTACCGCCACTTATTGTCACTTAGATTTCACTTGCAAACTGGGGAGGTCAACGATGGCTACTACTTGTCGCGATGAGGTTCTGGCCGCAGCCAAGGCAATCCTGCGAACTAGTGGAACGCACTTATTTAGTCCCCTGGAAATTGTTGAGTACCTACGAGCGAACGGTACTGATTATGCCGAGTCTACGATCCGCACCTACATAGTTTCTGTGTGCTGTATTAATGCTCCTCGGCACCATGCTACTAAATTTGCAGATTTTGAGCGGGTAGGCAGAGGTGTCTACCAGCTCGTTGTACGTGAAGCGCTCCAGACGATGGCTCCGGAGGACAACCCATACCACATGGCGCTGGCCCAGCTCAAGAAGGTAACTGATCACATGGGCCTTGATGAGGGCATCGCGCAGATCCTTGCATCCCCTAAACGAGAGCTGACAGTCCACTTTCCGGTGCGCATGGACGACGATAGTATAAGAGTATTTACCGGCTACAGAGTACAGCATAACATGGCAAGGGGGCCTGCCAAGGGCGGGATAAGGTACCATCCCGGCGTGAACCTGGATGAAATAAGAGCGTTATCCATGTGGATGACTTGGAAATGCGCCTTGATCAACATTCCCTTTGGCGGCGCTAAGGGAGGGGTATGCTTCGATCCCAAAGCCCTGTCCTCAAAAGAGCTTGAGCGGTTGACCCGAAGGTATGCCTCAGAACTCTCTATACTAATCGGCCCGGAAAAAGATATTCCAGCCCCGGACGTAAACACCGACGATAGGATCATGTCCTGGTTCATGGACACCTACAGCGTTAATCAGGGTTACTCCGTGCCAGGGGTCGTTACGGGAAAGCCGGTCCATCTTGGAGGCACGGTAGGACGCGCCGAGGCTACGGGAAGAGGCTGTGCCATAATAGCCAGAGAATGCGCCAGGACTATAAAGCTCCCCTTTGAAGGCGCAACTGTAGTAGTGCAAGGCATGGGCAATGTCGGAGGAATAGCCGCGAAGACGCTGGCCCAGATGGGGTGTAAGATTATCGCGATGAGCGGCAGTTCCGGGGGAGTTTACTCGAATAAGGGTCTTGATCCGGACCGGGTGATCGCCTTCAAGAAGGGCCATGATTCCTTTGATGGGTTCCCAGATGCTGAACCCATTACCAACGCCGATCTTCTTGAGCTTCCCTGTGATATACTTCTGCCGGCGGCCCTGGAGCGCGAGATAACCTCGCAAAACGCGGGCAGGATTGCTGCCAAGATCCTGGTTGAAGGAGCAAACGGCCCGACCACCCTGGATGCGGAGAGAGTCTTGCTGGATAAAGGCGTTTTTATCGCGCCGGATATTTTGGCCAATGCCGGCGGGGTGCTGGTCTCCTATTTTGAATGGGTACAGGACATCCAGGCGTTTTTCTGGGAGGAGGAGGTAATAAACCAGCGGCTCGAGCGCGCGATGGTCCGTACTTTCGCTGATGTTATAGAGACGGCATCCAGAGAGAAGCTGGACAATAGAAGTGCAGCTCTCCTGATAGCTGTCAAACGTGTCGCCGGTGCTATAGAAGCCAGGGGTATCTATCCATAAGGGGCTAAGGAAGGCTAAGATCCAGTAGCTTGATAAGCCTCTATGCCATGAGCAGATGCAACTATTTGTATGTCTTTATTCCGTTATATGATCAGATCCCCCAGGCTAGCCCTTTGCCTCATAGTCCTTCTAGCTTTCCTGATTCGCGTACACAACCTCTCCTTTGAGAGCATTGATATGGATGAAGCGGATGCCATTGCCTTCGCTTCGATGCCTCTCAAGGATACTTTAGCCCTTTTTACCAAGCCAGGCGAGAACGGGCCTCTTTATTATCTGCTGCTAAAGGGGTGGATGGCTTTCGTAGGGCAGTCGGAGTTCGCAGTCAGGTTCTTATCGGTGATCCCAGGGGTCCTGGCTGTTCCTGTCATATACAACTTAGCCTTAATGGTCTTTGCCCGGCGCCGAGAAGGCCTGATTGCAGCGGTCCTGGTCACCTTCTCCTCGTACCTGCTCTATTACTCGCAGATGACCAGGATGTATTCCCTGGTGCTGCTGACCAGCCTGCTTTCCGGTTACCTGCTGCTCAAGGCGCTGGAAGAGCACAAGTGGGGGCTTTGGCTCCTATATGCTCTCTTCGCGACCTTGAGTATGTACCTTCACATCTTTGCAGCTCTGATGGTCCCCTGGCATCTTGCCTATTATTTAACCTGCATAGCACGGAAAGATGGCCGGCGGTCTCTGCGCGCGGGATTAACGGCCTTCGCAGTCGTCACTCTGCCATACTTGCCCCTCGGCCTAATTAGACTGAGTATGATTAGAAACCCAGAGGTGGTTGGCCGCCAATACTCGGGCCCGCAGTCTCCACTTGGCATGCTATCAACCCTATCCAGAGAATATGGCACCAACTTTGATGGCCTTCCGTCCGCGCTTCTCTACTCTTTCTTTGCGGGTATGACATTGGCAGGGCTGATAAGCCTGTTTCTGCCTGAGAAAAGGCGCAGGCTTCATTGGTTCCTGGTTTTCGGCCTGGCGGCGCCTATATCGTTCGCCTATGTAATAGTAAGCTTTGGCGCGCCGCTTTTTTCGTCCAGATACTTGATAATCACCCTTCCAGTCTTTTTTCTTCTCTGGGCCAGCGCCATCGCCATGCTGAGAGAGCGCATTGGGATCTGGGCCTATAGCATAATAGCGATCACAATAGTCTTAAACGGCGCTCGGTGGACGGAAAGCAGCGTGTACGGCCAGCACTTCCGTGAGGACTGGCGGGGCGGATCATTGTACTTAAAGGAGAGAATAACGCAGGAGGACCTGCTGATAATTCCCTGGCCAAACGTAGCCAACGCCTTCAGGTACTACGCTGGCAACAGCACGGCTATCCTCAGCGCAGACGCCGCGCTGGCCGGCGCTTCCGATATCCGGTTAGGCCCTGCGTTTCAGAAGGCTGCAGCCGGCAGAAAAAACGTCTGGTTTATGAGAGCTTACTATCAAGAGGGCGATATGGCTCCCATGAAAACCTGGCTGGAAGCGAATACGTACGTGCTTGACCACCAAAATTTTCCCGGCATATACGTCACTCACTACCTTATTAGCGGAGGGAAGCCGGAGGTCGAGACAAAGGTATCTTTTGGGCACACGCTGATGCTGCTTGGGTACGACAGACCGAAGCCGCCACCTGATCCTGGCGGACCCTGGGCGGTCAAACTATACTGGCAAGCTCTTGTTCCTATGGACAAGGACTATGCAACGGTCCTTGCGGCTGTGGATTCTCAAGGAGAGATTATAACGAAGGTTGAGGGCGCAATAAACCAAAACAGGTATCCTACCTCGCGGTGGCAGCGTGGTTGGACCATGCCGGAGGAAAAGGAACTGAGGCTTCCAACGCTTGCAAACGGAAGCTACACCCTTATGGTTGGAGTCCAAGAATTGAACGGGGATGCACGCCTAACTCCGGACTCAGATCTGTGGCGTGATAATCTGGCCATAATAGGGGTTGTCCAGCCTGAGAACGCGCAAAAAGAGGCTGGATGAGCGTCTCCGGATCAGGTTCTACTCTTTGTCGGCGCCAAAGAACACCTTTAGTATCCAGGCTGACAAGTAAGCCAATCCGATAAATATCAGAGCGATAATTATCAGTAAACACCATATTCCGCAAGTCATAATCGGTTGCCCGCCGGTCCAATCAATTTATGCTATTCATGCGAAAATAGCTTTGAAGCCGTCATTGGTTCGAAAGTGCTAGGTCGACGTTGCCTGAGGTTCTCGAAGGCAACGCCCGCTCCTAGTTCGAGAACCTCAGGCAACGGGCTACGCTCATCCATTTTCATCCTCTATGGCGCCGCTGGCAAGCGGCATGGACGATTGCCAGCCGGAGGCCAAAGCAATCTCTCGTGAGTTGCGACCTGCCGAGATTGGTTCACGGAGTCTGTCCTGAACATAGCCGAAGGGCTCGCAATGACTAATTGATCTTATGTTCATCCCTAGTGGTCGGAGCAACGCTCGCCAGTATTTTGCCAGCTATACCGGGATTATGCTACTATCCAAGTGATATAGTCCCGGTTTATCGGTAATCCAGGTTGATGAGAGCAACTCATACGTTATCAGAATGCTGCTTTGGTGTCCAAATCTTGCAGTGAACCTGCCAAACTAAGGAGGTGCCCCATGCTTGAATACCGGTTTGAACGAGAATGTCGTACCCAGCATTCTGAGTCCTACTCTATAACAGAGGAGGGACGAAAGATAGGGCGTATTGACCTGCATTTTACCTATGACGTAGTTGAAGGAAGCTTGGTTATACCGGAACGTCTTACCAGCGAAGAGATAGATGAGTTGGTCCAGCTTATAGACCAGGAGTTATTGCCATCCTCTGGGGTGCCTCGAACAGACTTCATAGTAAACGTGTTTGCCGGCCGGGAAGTAGGCATCTTTAGCGATGAGGACTTCGAGCAAGAGGACGAGCCCACTAACGGGCGTACCCCGTAGCAGATTTCTAACCCCGTTAAGATTAGCACCCTCATCAGCCTCCTTGTTGGCGATCATAAAGCAGCCAGGAAAACACTATCAGAGAGAAGCCTTATCGTTATGCCTATAGAACGCTTGGTGTCGGCAGGCGGAGTCCTGGTTAGAGAAATCAACGGTGAAACAGAGACGGTCCTGTGTGGTAGGCCGAGCACGGGTCTTTGGGGTCTCCCAAAAGGTACGCCCAATAGTGGCGAAACTCTAAAGGAGACAGCGCTTAGAGAGGTAGAGGAGGAAACAGGAATCAGGCCCCGAATAGAAGGTAAAATCGGTACTACCCAGTACCGGTTCAAGAGATCTCAGGACAAAGCCAGGTGTTTCAAGACCGTACACTACTACCTGATGACTCCAGTACTTGGAGATACTTCTCTCCATGATGCGGAATATGAAGAGGTAATCTGGTGTTCAATAGCGGTTGCCATCGATAAGTTGAGCCATGAAAATGACGTACAAATATTAAAATTGGCCGTCGATATGGCGGCAAGAAGAGGGGTGCCTAAACAGTAAGGAGTTCAAGTGTTAGATAGAATCCTGTCTTGGTTAGGCGTTACGAGTCGAGAAACAGGTAGGGCCGACAAAGTGGAAATCAAAGGCGAGAAGGTAATACTGAGAGAAAAGCGCCTGGAGGACGCCGAAAGTGACTACAAGTGGCGCTCAGACCCTGAGTTGGCGACCTTCGATGGCGTCCCTCCTTTAAGAATGTCCTTGAACTCATATCTATCTGTCTTCAGAGAAGAACTACGGTACCCATCACGTCGGCACCGTACCTTTGCTATTGAAGACTATGATGGGCGGCATATAGGCAACTGTATGTATTACGACATTGATGAAGGAGCCGGCCAGGCAGAGCTTGGTATTCTAATCGGGGAGCGCGAATACTGGAGCAAAGGCTACGGTACAGACGCTGTAAACGCCCTGCTGCATCATATATTTGGCAGCACCAAATTAGAGAGAGTGTATCTACACACCTTGGAATGGAATATTCGCGCCCAGAAATCATTCGAAAAGAGCGGGTTTGTCCGTATTGGAGAGGTCAAACGTAGCGACAATATCTTTATCGCCATGGAGATCTATAGGTCGTGGATGGAGACCAATGCTAAAACAGGCGCAGGCCATTTTGGGGATACTGGTGAGACATCTCCTGAATAATGCTATAGAGTCTTCTAGCCTTCTGAAAGGACTGGTTTTGCTGCGTGCAAAGGCGCTCTGTCCGATACTCGCGTCGGGGTAATTCCGGAGACCGACAACGGCGAGCCATCAGCCCAATTACTACGCTGCAGAAGGCTATGAGCTTCCTCACGATTAATAAACCTATCAAGGCCGGCTTGTTAGTGCTGGGACTGTTCCTCCTGACACGGCCAGACGGCTTTGTAATTAAGAGCAGCGCAGACACCGTCGAAGAGTATCGCTTGCCCTGGAAGTCTTCCCAGCGAATGTACACTTTGCAGGGGCAAAATCAGGGCACTCACGTTGGTTTTAGCTCCAGGTACGCCTTTGACTTTGCCCCTGGCCCGACAGACGGTTCGCAATTTGAGGTATTGGCTGTAAAGTCTGGTAAGGTTGTTATGGCTGCAGGCGCCTTTGCTCCAGGCCTTGACTGCGATCCATCAGCCTCAGCTCGTTCAAACTTTGTCCTTCTTGACCACGGGGATGGCACTGGCTCCAGATATGAACACCTGGCCCAGGGTAGCATATTGGTTAAGCTGGGGCAGCGTGTAGCACAGGGTGCGGTTCTGGCGACGAGCGGAACTACTGGATTTGTATGCGGCATAAGGCATCTCCATTACACTGCCCTTGACATAAAGACAATGGAGTCCATACACCGTCCTTTCTCGGACCCAGATGTTAAGAAGGATAATGGCGCCCCTAAAACCGGTGAACGGTACTCGTCCACCAATATACGTATTTCATCCAAGGGCGGGAAATCCTTTCTTCCCGTGATGATGCGGGGCTATTCGATTCCCAGCGGCAGAGAATCTACCGGCACTAGGGCGCCGTAACGAGGAGTCATCCCTGGTCTCGATGTAAGCAGGCCTGTACATTAAGGAATATGATTGCCTCAAAGCATTTCTACCAGCTAACCTGTAGGAGCGGTTCATGGATCGCCTTTACCGGCGTACATAACTTATATCGTCTAGTTTCGAGGCAATAACGGGAATTTGCATAAATGGTAGATAAGCGAGATGGCCGCGTTGGGCTTGTTATTGTAAATACCGGCAGTGGCAAGGGAAAGACCACCGCCTCGCTGGGTCTAATGCTCAGGGCCTGGGGCCAGGGCATGAAGACGGTGATGCTCCAGTTTATTAAGACCAAGACCAGCAACTACGGGGAGAACAAGGCAGCCAGAAAGTTGGGCGTCGAGATGGTGCCACTGGGCGCCGGCTTCACGTGGCTGTCAAGGGACATAGAAAAGGACAAAGCGCTGGCAAGAGAGGGATGGGATGCTGCAAAACAGAGGTTGTGTTCTGAAGAGTACGACCTGGTGATTTTGGACGAGCTCACCTATACAATGAAGTACGGATGGCTATCCGTGGAGGAGGTTCTTGAGGCGCTGCGCCGGAGACCTTCGTGGCAGCATGTCGTTATTACCGGACGGGACGCCCCACCAGAGCTCATTGAATACGCAGATCTGGTCACGGAGATGAAAGAGATAAAGCATCCTTACAAGAGCGGGGTTAAGGCGCAGCCGGGGGTGGAGTTCTAGGACAGGTCTAGAGATACCGGCGGGCAATACCAGTTGAGCCTGGTAATTATCGGCATAACCTCTTTCAGCCTTCGTATGAGAAGGCAATAGCTGGACTGCTGGGCTTTTGTTAACTGGCTGCTGTTATAGAATCCATCAAGCTCTACGAGGTAGTCTGCCATCATGTGATCCCAGTATAAACTTTCAGATACCCTATCCCACTCTTCCAGGGTCTCCCATTCCTCTGCCAAGTCACGTAGATCATCTATAAAGCTGTGAATAGCGTTCAAGCTACGTTCAGCCCTTTGGATCACTTCGGTTGTCTGTGCCATATCAAATTATCTCTCATAGGATGTTGTAGGGCTTCCAGCGCCTCTTTAGGTTGGTATGCTGTTGTCCAATAGCCTATATGTATTCTGTATTCTACTATAATCCACTCTTCACCCAAAGGGCCCCGTAGATGACCGGCACGACGAATAAAGCCTATTTGCCATTCCCCTTGGTAACGGCTAGTAAATATACCGGTCTCTTGGTCATGAACTACTTCACGAATACTCTCTAAATAGTCGTCTAATGTTATGTTAGTAAGCCATTCTCTGCCTATGATAACATGGCGAAGATAGTGTCGTTCTGCTGCGGTAAGGGTGTCGTTTCCTCTTAATACTCTACCATTCCATTCAAGTCCCGCCAACCCGCGAGCGCGGCCGAGTGTAGGCGAAAACCCAGCCCGTGCTACGTGCTCAACTATACCCCGAAGCTCCTCTTCTGTAGGCTGCCGGACTCCGGTAGCCTACAGAATGAGTCTATCACAATCTGAGAGCTTATGGTCTGTGGCTGCCATCTAATAGTAAAGGCTCAGTCCCTGAGGTGGTATGGTACATCTATTACCACTATGCCGGGATGAAACAGAAGAGCGGCCTTGAGACGCAAGGCCGTCTGGTTGTGGATCAGGTGCTCCCACCAGCGCCGCGGCACATATTCAGGCAGGATGACCGTCACCGTATCGCTTGGATGCGTGTCTCGCACCGCGTCGATATAGGCTATAAGCGGATTGGTTAGGGACCGGAAGGGTGACTCGATGATGACTAGAGGCGCCTGCATCCCGAACTCCTGCCAGGACCTGCGGAACTTATCCGCTCTCTCCTCATCCTCAGCAACGTGGACCGCTATTATCTGCTCCAGAGCCGCGATGGCCTGAGCGTAGGCCAGCGCCTGCCTGGCTGGTAAGCCCAGATTAGCAATAGGAACAACCACCCTGAGGTGGATAGAACGCGGGTCCAAAGGTGTTTCAGGAGTGCTGGCCTCCGCTAAATGCAAGTAATGCCGGTGTATGGCCCACATTACACCAACGAGGATTGGTATGAGCACCATTACCATCCAGGCCCCCAGGGCAAACTTAGAGACGCCTATTACAATGGCTACGCCTCCTGTGGCTGCAGCCCCAACACCGTTTACCGCAAGTCTTGCAACCCAGCTTCGTTCCTCTCTCCGCCGCAGCCACCAGCGCCTTACCAGCCCTGTTTGGCTCAAAGTAAAGGCAATGAACACACCTACGGTATAGAGTGGGATAAGGTTGGTGACGCTGCCTTCGTAGACCCAGACCAACAAAGCTGCTGTAAGGGACAAGACTATGATGCCGCTGGTGAAAGCCAGACGGTCACCCCTGAACATGAACTGGCGGGGTAGATACCGGTCCTGGGCTAAGATAGAGGCCAGACGTGGGAAGCCGTTAAAGGCGGTGTTACCCGCTAACACCAGCAGCAGCGCAGTTGAGAATTGCAAGAGGTAGTAGAACCAGTTCTGCCCTGTAAAGGCCCGTGCTATCTGGCTCAGCACCGTCTCCACTTCATGAGGGTCTGGCACTACACCAACCCGGCCTGCCAGAAAGCTTAGTCCGGCGAATATGGTGGCGAATAAAGCTCCCATTATGATCAAAGTCGTCTGAGCGTTACGCACCTCGGGCTGCTGAAAAGAAGGTACACCATTTGATACCGCTTCTACTCCCGTTAATGCGACCGAACCTGAGGCAAAAGCGCGGAACACTAGCAGCAGAGTCAGTGGCGCAGCGGTATGGGCGGTAGTCCATTCTTGTGGCGCCTGATACTCTGGCGCATCGCCAGTCAAAAGTCGATACATTCCGAAAGCCACCAGGCTAAGCACACTCAGAAGATACACATAAGTAGGCGCCATAAATACCTTACCCGACTCCCGAACACCTCGCAGGTTCACGATGGTCATGAGCGCAATGACTATTACGGCAAAGAGCACCCGTCGGTCGTGCAGCCCCGGAAAGGCAGAGGTCAGAGCAGCTATTCCCGCCGACACAGATACCGCAACGGTAAGAACATAGTCAGTGAGCAGGGCAGCAGCAGCGACCAGCCCAGCTATCGGCCCCAAATTCTCATAGGCCACTATGTAGCTGCCACCACCTCCAGGATACGTAGCAATAACAACACGATCACTTAACACAACTATAGCAAGTATCAGTATGATGGCCAGGGTAATAGGAACGGTGAGCGTAAGCGCGGAGACGCTAGCCATTATGAGAACACGCATTATCTCTTCGGTCGCGTAGGCGGACGAGGATATGTTGTCTGAGGCGAAGAGAGATAGTCCCCGCGGGATGCCTACGCGCTCTGACAACTCGGCAGCGCTGGGAAGAGGAGTTCCGAAAATCGTTCGCCCAAGGTTAGACAATATACGGCCCGAATAACCTTTCGGCGCAGGGGGGCGTGGAACGATCAGTCCGGGTCGGACGGTGCGGAAAGATTGTTGGCGGGCTATACGTATAACTTGATCACCAGGCTTGGCGCCGCGTATTACCTCTTTCCACTCAAGGCCGGAGTCTGAGGGCGTATTTGGCGGGTCATTATCGGAGCCTGGTAACACCATGTAATGAACTCTTATTCCTGCTTTGTGGGGGCCAGCCTTAAAATCTTTTCGAAAGATTTTGTCGTATCTAATAAGACAACGAATAAGGCAATTATATACTCAACCCTAGAAACAGCTCTGCGCCAGGCAGAAAGAAAGGGTTGTACTGTTTCTCCTCACCAACCGTCGTGGGCGGGCCATGGCCAGGGTATATTACCGTATGGTCCGGCAGCGAGAAAATCTTATTCTTGACGGAGGTTATCAACGACCGTCCCGAGCCTCCCTGCCCCTCAAACCTTCCAATGGAGTTCTGGAAAAGCGTGTCCCCCGTAAATACTCCACCGTCCACGTACAGGCAGGTACTGCCGGGCGTGTGCCCTGGGGTATGCAGCACCCTTACCTCAATAGTCCCTACCATAATAGTGGAACCATCCTGGAAGTACTCATCAGGCTCCGGCGAAGGGGTCGCCCTGGCTCCGTAGCTGCTGTGAGCAAGCCTGGCGAACAAAGGAACATCATCCGGATGGATCACGAGCTTGGCGCCGGTGTTCTCTCTAATATAAGCATTATTGAATATATGGTCTGAGTGACCGTGAGTATTGAAAATATACTCCAGCTTTAGTTGACGCCGCTGTATGAAGTCAAAGAGAGAATGGCTTTGCATGGTGGGGTCAACCAGCGCAGCCTTTCCGGAGACGAGGTCGGCGATTATGAAAACGCCATTATCCGTCGGGCCAACGCCATAGAAGGGATAGATAGTTGGCTCAGGCACCAGGCTGCTCCAGAAATATCTGCCTCACCCTATCATAATCTTCCGGAGTATTCAGGTCTTCAAGGGCCAGAGGCGAGTCTACCTCCACGGTAACTATTTCATCCGAATGCCGGGTCACAACTTCGCGAATGCCCAGGTTTTCCTCGGTTACTTTCGACATCTCGTCTATCAACAGGCCGGAAAAGACAGTGGGATGCCCTCTTCGGCCGTGAAAGGTAGGAATTGTTATCAGAGCATTGGCAGACCTGTGGGTCTCCAGTATCGCTTTCACGAGGGAGCTTGGCCTTGGTTGGTCTACAGACAGAAGGATCACGGCCTCTGTTCCATCCTTAAGGACCTCAGCCCCAGCCCTTACGGAGCTGGCTCTTCCCTCTTTGTATCTGCCGTTGATAACCACCACCACGTCCAGATCGACTAAAGAGTCCTGCACCTGCTCAGCCAGGTGGCCCAAGACAGCTACAATATAATTTGCGCCGGCATCTCTTAGCTGGCGCACCTGGTACTGTACTAGAGTTTCGCCGTTCCAAGGGAGAAGAGGCTTAGGTGACCCCATCCTCGTGGATTCGCCGGCAGCCAATAAGAGAGCGGCAATGGACACGTTCTGGAAAACTCCTTTTGGCGTGCAGCATTCAGACCCTGAAACTACATACTCTGTTATCCGTAGGAGCGCATAGATATGCGCCCCTACATTTCCGGCAATCTCGGCCCTCTAGCATATGGACGCGCGATCTTTTATGGGTGGTTACATCCGGGAAGAAGCTGCCTGAATAGCCTCTACGATCTTGGTGTATCCGGTACAGCGGCACAGGTTGCCCGCTATGCCGTATCTGATCTCTGCCTCCGTGGGATGGGGATTTCTGTCAAGAAGGGCCACTGACGAGACGATCATACCGGGTATACAGAAGCCGCACTGGAGAGCTCCGAACTCAACAAATGCCGCTTGCACCGGATGCAATACGCCGTTCTTTGCTATACCTTCTACTGTCGTGATATCTCTGTTCTCAGCCTCACCTACCAGCACCAGGCAGGTGGTAACGGGAGCGCCATCCAGCAGCATTGTACAAGCTCCACAGTCTCCGGTGCCGCAACCCTCTTTAGAGCCGGTAAGACCCAGGTCTTCTCTAACCACATCCAGTAAGGGCCGGTTGGGCTCGGTATATACCTCGTACTCGCTGCCGTTTACCTTTAGCTTAAAACTCTGCTTTGCCATCTTATGTCCACCTCAAGAATATTTCATAACTACCTGGTAGTTCTGACTCCGATTGCATCCACGGCCTGCCTCAGACATCTAATAGCCAGGACTTTCACAAGCACGTGGCGAAACTCTGCAGAGCCGCGCATGTCTGTAATCGGACGGGCCTCGCCAGAGGCGATCTGCCCCGCTTGCTCATATACCGCTTCGGAGGGTTGTTTGCCAACCAGGTACTCCTCGGTCTTTGTAGCTCTCAGAGGCACCGGCGCTACAGAGGCGAGACATACCCGAGCGTGGCTTATCGTGTTATTGCTGTCTAACCCCAAGTACACGCCAACCCCTGCAATGGCTATATCCAGCTCCTTGCGTGGGCAGTGTCTAATGTATACACCGGCGCTGTTTTGCGTAGGGGTTGGGACCCTAACTTCGGTAAGTATCTCATCCGGCTTTAGCGCCGTCCTGCCAGGTCCCTCAAACACCTGCCACATTGGCATGGTCCTGGAACCACCTGGACCAACGATACCAACTTCAGAATCCATTACTATGAAAGCCGGTACGGCATCTGCGGAAGGGGCCGCATTACAGACGTTTCCACCTACAGTAGCCAGGTTCATGGTCTGTAAAGAGCCTATTAGCTCGGCACCCTGGGCCAGAACATTGAAGCGCTCATTAATTAGAGGGTGTTCTGCAACTTGCGCCATGAGGGTACCTGCCCCAATCTTTAGCCCGTCTCCATTATCGAAAGATATGCCCCGCAGCTCTTTGACAAGAGAAAGGCTTACTATATATTTTGGGTGACGTCCCCTCTCTTTCATCTGCGGTATCAGATCCGTACCGCCTGCTAAGATTTTCCCACCTTCCCCTTTTTCTCGGAGTAGAGCCACAGCCTCCGCCACACTGGTAGGCCTGTAGTATTCAAACCTGTACATCCTTCCTCCTTGCTAATCTTTTATTACGCCGTTCGGCACACTCAGGATATGCTTGCGATAGAAGATGGCTCTCATCGCGATTTTAGTAGAATCATTTTAGCCGGAATATGCAAACCCCAAATACTTGAGTAGCATCCGAAAGTCTAAAATATTCTACATCATAGTTTACCTACATACAACACGAAATATGCCTCCGATGAGACAGGTACTCCCGCTACCGTTCACCCTCCCAATTGGGATCCTGAACAATTATGCTATACTTGTTATACCGAGCCCTGTTAATAAGACTGTCTTGGCCCTCAAATTTCACTCGTCGGAAAATGCACGAACCAGCGCGTGTTAATCCACCCGACAAGCCCAGGAGACTCCTGCCCAAATATGAGAAAACCGGCTGTATGGAAGATAAACTCGCCTATTTCCCATGGTGATTATCGCGCTCTTAGAGACTACCCTCTGCTTCTGTCTCAGCTTCTATATAATCGAAACATTAGAACCGCCACCGCAGCCGAAGATTTTATTCTGCCGGAGCATGCCTCTTTTGAAGACCCGCTTCTGATGCCCGATATGCCCCAGGCTATTGCGCGCATAAAGAAAGCCATAGCAGACCGTGAGAAGATAGCCATATACGGAGACTACGACGCCGATGGCATCACGGCGACCGCGATACTGGTATCGACCATCACTGCCTTTGGCGGCAAAGTTGAGCCGTATATACCACACCGTGACTCCGAAGGTTACGGAGTCAATAAAGATGCGATGACGGTCCTCAGAAATAATGGTGTGGGCCTGGTGATAACCGTGGACTGCGGCACGACCGCTTTTCAAGAGATCAGCTACGCCCGCGATATTGGCCTCGACGTGATCGTCACCGACCATCACGCCCTGACTGGTGAACTGCCGCCGGCGTCTGCGATCATAAACCTGCGTCGGGAAGACCATAGCTATCCCTTCACGGACCTCTGCGGAGCCGGGGTAGCCTTCAAGCTGGCGCAGGGACTCATAGAGGCGGCCGGCAAGGGTCCGCCTATTACCGAGGATGATTTAATCGATCTGGCAGCCATTGGGACCGTTGCAGACATGGTACCCCTGTTGGGAGAAAACCGCCGCATCGTAAAACGCGGACTTGAGCGCATGAACGATAGACCGAGGCTGGGGCTGCGGGCGCTGCTCGATGAGGCCAATATCAGTCCGGGTAGTCTCGATGCCGGCAGTATCGGCTTTGTTATTGCGCCCAGGCTGAATGCGATGGGCAGGCTGGACCATGCCATACATAGTTTTAAGCTTTTGACCACAGCGTCCATGGCAGAGGCGCAGCACCTGGCTCACATGCTCCAGGAGTTTAACCAGGAAAGACAGAATATTACCAGACAGGTGCTGGAAAGGGCCTCGGCTCAGGCCAAAGCCAACTATGATGAGTCAGCGCCAATAATTATAGCGGCAGGAGAGGACTTTAACGCCGGGGTGGTGGGACTCGTGGCTACGAGGCTGGTGGAGGAATGGTATCGTCCCGCAATCGTTTTGGAGCAAGGTGAAGAAGAGAGCCGGGGTAGCTGCCGCAGCATACCGGAAGTCAATATTGTGGGGGTTCTCAAACAGTGCGAAGACCTTTTTGAACGATTCGGCGGACATGCTCAGGCCGCCGGCTTTACTATTAAGACCAACAGGCTTCCGGAATTGAGCAGACGCCTTACGGATATCCTCTCCGCGCAGTTGGAGAACATTCGGCTTGAGCCTTCTCTTAGGATAGATGCGCCGTTGCCGTTGACAGCCATACCCGGAGACGTATTTCAGCAGATCGAGCGATTGAACCCCGTCGGCCAGGGAAACCCTCAGCCGCTTTTCATGGCGAGCAGGCTGTCTCTCGCAGAACTACGGACTTTCGGCAAAAATTCCAGCCACCTCAATCTGAAGCTGCTGGACAATGGATCGGTCTGGTCGGCCGTTGCGTTTGGAATGGGAGATAGAGCGGCAGAACTTAAAGGTCTAATGTCTGCCCGCACCCCGATAGACATTGCCTATCGCCTGGAGATCGACGCCTGGACGGGCAGCGGCAAATTGCCTGCTGCAGAAGGCGCTCAACCTTTGCTGCGCTTGAATGTCAGAGACCTACGCCCCTTTTCGTTCAATAGAGCGTAAAATACCGGCCGCGTACCTGGGACGCTATTCTGAAAACAGATGACCCGGCATTAGGATAACAGTCACTAAGGTAACTGTTCACTGTTGAGGGCAAATCCGGGCAAAGGGCGTCGTGGCCGCGGGAAGTGCAGAAGGGCGGCAGCCCGTTTGCCAGGGTGTCTGAGCGGTGTCCCCTCGGAAAACTAACCTCCTCCCCCTTTCCAGGCCAGGAAGAAGGGGAAAGGGGGCGATGGTAGCGGGGCAGGGCGAGGTCGCCTCCGCGAGTCTGAACAGTCACGAATCATGATAACTATTGACACTGGTAAATACTGTTGATATATTGTCGTAATATCTAAAAAATGGGTCTACCGCCCTTTTCGGATACAGTACATCCTCCGGCGCGTCTGTCCCGCTGACTTCAATACCGCGGTCGGGAGATATTTGTGTGACGGCTAGGGGATCGCTCCGTCAGCCGGTGAAAATATCTATTAAATCGAATCTCTGGAAGGTAAGTCAAGAAAATAAAAAGGGTACGGTCTGCTTAGGATTGAGACAATTATTAAAAGGAGAGTAAATGTATCAGGGTATCAGGAGAAACACGAAAGTTGTCCTCGGGTTGGTCTTGGGAGCGTCGCTGATGCTGGCAGCTTGCGGACCGGCGGCGCAGCAACAGCAGCCTGGCGCTGACACGCCTATTGAGAAGAAGCTCGAGGGCGGCACACAGGTAAAAACCGCTGAGGTGGCAAAGCAGCGCGGCGGTAAGCTGGTCATGGTTGGGACCGGTCAGTTTGGAAACCCGAACGACCCGCATCTGCCAGCCACCGCGACCGGCCGCGTATACTCGGTCCCCACTGGCAACGGGTTACTAAAAAGGGATATGTATAACAACTACTCTATTGCCGCCGATCTGGCCAAGAGCTGGGACGTATCAGCGGATGGAAAAAACTATACTTTCAAGCTCAACGAGGGAGTAAAGTTTCACAACGTGGCTCCCGTCAACGGACGCGAATTTACCTCTGAGGATGCTAAATACACGCTTCTGAGGGTAACCGCTAACCCAACATTAATATTGGAGAAGTGGAAGCCGCGCTTCCAACGGGCGCTAGAGTTCGGCGAGATCGAAAGTATTGATACTCCAGACAAGTACACCATGATAGTGCACCTAAAGAACGCCTACGCTCCCTTCATGGATGCGGTAGCAAACCCGGGCACGCTGGTTCTTCCGCGGGAGTTCGTGGAGAAGTTCCCTGAGAAGATCGTAATCGAGGGATCGATCGGCACCGGGCCATATATGCCCGTGGAGTACAGAAACCAGCAGATAGCCTCCTACAAGAAGAACCCGGACTACTGGAAAAAAGATTCGGCAGGCGGACAACTTCCCTATTTAGATGAACTGGAGTCTCTTTACTTCGCAGACATTCAAACAGAGATGGCTGCCTTCCGGTCAAGACAGATCGACGTTTCTTCCAGCGGCAGCTTGATCGGCAAGGGTACGGTGCAAGCGATTCAAAAGGATGACGCAAAGGTACAGGTATTTCGCACTCCTGTCGCCAGCATTACCAATTTCCGCTTCAATACGAAGTTCAAGGCGTTCCAGGACGTCAGAGTGAGACGCGCCTTTCACCTGGCAATCGACCGACACCAATTCGTTGACCTGGTTACAGAAGGACTGGGAGTGGTTTCAGGGCCTGTTACGTCACCGGTGTATCAGGATGTGGCGAATACCATGGACTGGCTGCTCCAGCAGCCCGGCTACCGAAAGGACAAGAAAGAGGACCTCGCCGAGGCCAAGCGCCTCATGAAGGATGCCGGCTATGAGATCGGATTTGAGACAGGCTTCATGTTAAGCTCCAGCACCCAATCCGGCGACTGGGCCGCGCTCCTGGCAGACCAGCTCAAGCCGCTTAACGTAGCTTTGAAAACAGACATAGTAGATTATGCCGGTCAGTGGCTGCCGCGCGCCACCGCTGGCGAGTTTGAACTCGCCTGGATGTCCCACACCGTTGGTACAGACGTGGATAGCGTAATTGCATCGCATCTCTTGGGCGGTGCTCCGAGGAACTACGGAAAGTTCACCAGTTCCAAGCTGGACGATCTGGTTAAGAAAGAGCAGCTGGCTACTAGCAAGGAGGAACGCAAGAAGTGGGCGCAGGAGGCCGAGAAAGTTATATTTGAAGAGGCTCCAATGCTCTTCCTGTACACGAACACCAACACAATGCTGGCGCAGCCCTGGGTGCACAACGCCGCCGATGGAAACATCATCGGGTCATCAACCAACATGGTGGAGCAGGTCTGGCTGGAAAAGAGGTAGGCATTGCAACGGCCTGCGGCTTTAGATTTCGTGAAGCGCAGGACTGCAGTTTGATGACTCACAAAGATTTTATATAGTCATACAGATGATGTAAGAGGAAACAAAACGTATGGGTTACCAGAATAGTTTAGCAGTTCGGGTTCTACAGATGATGACTGTGGTGATGATCTTGCTTGTCGTCGCTTGCGGGCCAGCCCAGCAAACGGGTGCCCCAGTAACGGGCGCTGACGTGCCTCTCGAGAAGAAACTTGAGGGCAGCACGCAGGTAAAGGCCGCCGAAGTGGCCAAGCAGCGCGGCGGGAAACTGGTGATGTCGCAAAGCAGTGCCTTCGGCAACCCCAATGACCCGCACTTGCCGGCCACCGCCACTGGCCGCATCTACTTCCAGCCAGTAACAAACGGCATACTGAAGCGAGATCTCTACGAAAAGTACGCGATAGCCGGCGATCTGGCCAAGAGCTGGGAGCTGTCGAAAGACGGCCTGACTTACACCTTCAAGTTTAATCAAGGCGTCAAGTTCCAGAATGTTCCTCCAGTGAATGGGAGGGAGTTCACCTCCGATGACGCCAAATACTTGCTGATGAGAATAACCGCCGACCCGTCGGTTGTTTTGGACAAGTGGAAGCCGCGCTTTCAAAGGGCGATCGATTTCGGCAAAATTGACACCCTCGATACTCCCGACAAGTATACTCTGGTTGTCAAGCTGAAGGAGCCTTATTCTCCCTTCCTTGATGCCGTCGCAAACCCTGGTACCGTCGTGATACCCAAAGAGTTTGTGGAAAAGTTCACCGAGAAGGTCGTGCTGGAAGGAGCGGTAGGGACCGGACCCTTCATTCCGGTGGACTATAAGAACCAGCAGATAGCCTCCTATAAGAAGAACCCCGACTACTGGAAGAAAGACTCAGCGGGTGGACAGCTGCCGTACGTCGACGAGCTTAACTTCCTGTACTTCGCAGACCTACAGACCGAACTTGCTGCTCTGAGGTCGGGCCAGTTGGACGTTAGCCGCAGTGCCGCCGATATAAACAAGGGTATGGTCACCGGACTGCAAAGGGATGTCCCGAACGTTCAGGTATTCCGCACTCCCGTTGCCAACATTACCAACTTCCGTTTCAATACAAAGGTCAAGGCCTTCCAGGATGTTCGAGTAAGGCGGGCCTTCCACCTGGCTATCGACCGCTACCAGTTCTCTGACTTGATTACGGAGGGTCTGGGCGTTGTGTCAGGTCCTGTCACCTCACCGGTATTCGCGGATGTGACCAATACAACGGAATGGCTCCAGCAGCAGCCCGGCTACAGAAAAGACAAGACTAAGGACATGGCTGATGCGAAGCAGCTGATGAAGGACGCGGGCTATGGTGACGGCCTTACGCTTGGCGCTTTGGGGTATATTTCAGCAGGCGTTTCGAGCGCCGATGTTCTCGCACTGTTGGCTGACCAGCTGAAGCCCCTGAATATCACGCTCAAATCGGAGACGGTAGACTATGCCGGACAGTGGTTGCCGCGTGCCACCGCCGGCGAGTTCGAGTTGGCATATATGTCACATACCGTGGGCACAGACGTAGACAGTGTCATTGCGGCGCATCTGCTTGGCGGGGCACCCAGGAACTACGGAAAGTTCAGCAGTCAAAAGCTGGACGACCTGATCAAAAAAGAACAAGCCGCGATTACCTCGGAGGAGCGCAAGAAGTGGGCACAGGAGGCAGAGCAGGTGATATTTGATGAGGCCCCAATGCTCTTCTTGTACACTAATGTAAACACCATGTTAGCCAGCCCATGGGTAAGAAACGCAGCAAGCGGCGCCATAATTGGTTCAGAAGCTAACTTAGTGGAGCAGGCATGGTTGGACAAGCACTAAAACTACTGCCGAATTATTGACAGTAATCTTAGCAGTTGATAGAATCACTTAATTTCCAATTTAATTGGGCAACCTTATAAAAACTATAGCGTAATATCTCGATTGGGTGCAGGAAGATATCGATCAAATCACTGTTATCGCAGGGACTATAACGTCTCATAACGCTGCCTTTTGGGGTTCCAATAGGTCGACAAGAACTCTACAGATTCATATCTGACAGCTGGCGGAAGCAGGAAGCTGATCTACGTATAACATAATTGCAACTTATATCGAAATCTGTGAAGAATAAACTAATGATGGTTGAGGTTAAGAGAAAACATGCTTAAGAGTAGTTCTTTAGGGGTCTGGAGTCTCCTGGCAGCAGTTGCGGTAATGGCTGTCCTCTTCTCTGGTTGCGGCCCGGCAGCACAACAAGCCGGGACCGAAGAAGAGAAGACGAATCGTGAGAAGCTTCAGGATACCGGCGCAAAGGCAGCCGACCAGTTGGAGATAGCCAAGGAACGGGGTGGCAGACTGACGATCCCCGACTCAGGGGCTTTTGGCAACCCTAATGACCCTCATCTGACCGCCACAGCCACCGGCCGGACATATTCAATGCCCGTAACCAACGGAATACTCAAGAGAAACATCTATGACAATTTCGCCATTACCCCTGACCTGGCCAAGAGTTGGGAGGTCTCGAAAGACGGCCTGACCTACACCTTCAAGTTCAACCAGGGTGTGAAGTTCCATAATGCAGCTCCAGTGAACGGCCGTGAGTTTACCTCCGAAGATGCCAAGTATACCCTGATGCGAATGACCGCCGACCCATCGGTTATATTGGAGAAGTGGAAGCCGCGCTTCCAGAGAGCTCTGGACTTTGGCAAAATGGAGGGAATGGAGACCCCTGATAAATATACCCTGGTCGTCAAGCTCAAAGAGCCTTACGCTCCCTTCATTGACGCCGTTTCCCAGCCGGGCACCCAGGTTCTCCCCAGAGAGTTCGTAGAGAAATTCCCCGAGAAGATTGTCCTTGAGGGCATGATCGGCACCGGGCCATTTATCCCGAACGACTATAAGCATCAGAGCATAGCTTCCTTCAAGAAGAATCCCGACTACTGGAAAAAGGACTCTCAGGGAGGGCAGCTCCCCTACCTGGACGAAGTTGCCGTGTTGTATTTTGCTGACGTCCCGGCTAAATATGCCGCTTTCAGGGCAAGGCAGCTCGACGTAACCGGTGTAACCGGGGAGATCATAGCGCCCATGATGAGGGACGAGCCCGGGGTCAAAAACTACTTCGTGCTCGCCCAGTCTATAATGGTCTACCGCTTCAACATGAAGTTCAAGCCCTATCAGGACGTCAGGGTCCGTAGAGCGATTCACCTGGCCATAGACCGCCAGCAGTTCGCGCTGATTATCGGACAAGGTCTGGCGGTCCCCACCGGCCCGGTAACCCCTGCGTTCCGCGATCTGGCAAACACCAACGAATGGCTTCTACAGCAGCCTGGCTACAGGCAGCCGAAGGACCAGGATATAGCCGAGGCCAAGAGACTCATGAAGGAGGCGGGATACGAGGAGGGTTTTACGACCCAGGCCCTGTTTAACACCAACACTGGCGACCATATTTCCCTCCTGCAAGACCAGTTAAAGCCGCTAAAGATAACGCTTAAGTCGGAGCAGGTAGACTATGCAGGACAGTGGGTGCCTCGCGCCACCGCCGGGGAGTTCGAGCTTGCCTATATGGCCCACTCTGTGAGTACCGATGCCGACAGCGTTCTTTCAGCCCATCTTCTGTCTGGCGCCCCTAGGAATTACGGCAAGTTCAGCGACCCTATTCTGGACGACCTGATCCTGAAGCAGTCCCGAGCGGTAACTCTGGAGGAACGGAGAAAATGGGCGCAGGAGGCGGAAAAACGGGAGCTAGAGGTTATGCCTATTGCCTTCGTCTACGCTAACGCCTATGCTGACTTGGCCCATCCCTGGGTACACAACGCCGGCGATGGTCCGCTGGCCGGCTCTTTACCATTCATGGCAGAGCAGGCATGGGTGGAAAAGCATTAATAAGTACAGGACGGTCTGCGTCTTTGATGCAGCAGCATTCTCTCACAACTTACTTTTATACAAACGTGGTAATAAGGAGGATGGTGCTTATAGTTGTTGGTTGTTAATGTCCAGGACAGTAGGGCAGAATAAAGTTGAGACGGCTCACATTTTTAGTTTCTAGGGGGAAAGAAAATCGATAATATGCACAACACTCTTGTAAGCCGAGTCTTTATAATGCTAACTCTGGCAGGAGCGCTAGCCGTAATGGCGGCATGCGGCCCGGCAGCACAGCCTTCCGAACCTACGGCGAGCAAAGAGCCGCCGAAAATGGAGGAGCGGCCCGCAGTAGAGTTAGCAAAGGAGCGGGGTGGCAAGTTGGTGGTGACTGAGACCAGCGCCTTCGGCAATCCTAACGATCCCCACCTGGTGGTGACAGCCACCGGCCGGGTCTACTCTATGCCGGTGGTCAACTGGTTGCTAAAGCGCGACATTTATCAAAAGGGCTATCCGATAGTGGCGGACCTTGCCAAGAGTTGGGAAGTCTCCAAGGACGGCCTAAAATATACCTTTAAGCTCCAGGAGGGCGTGAAGTTCCATGACGTCGCGCCTGTAAATGGCAGGGAGTTTACCTCTGAGGATGTAAAGTACAATCTGTTGAGGCTCACGGCTGATCCATCCGTCATCGTGGACAAGTGGAAGCCGCGTTTTCAAAGAGCCGTAGACTTCGGCAAGATCAAGAGCATAGACACTACAGACAAATATACCGCCGTAATCAATCTTGATCAGCCTTATGCGCCCTTTGTAGACGCAATCTCTCATCCCGGAACGGCGATTCTTCCAAAAGAGTTTGTCGAGAAGTTCCCAGAAAAGGTTATCCTCGAGGGAATGGTCGGCACCGGCCCGTTCATGCCGGGAGGTGAGTACAAGAACCAGCAGATAGCCACCTACAAGAAGAACCCAGGCTACTGGAAAAAGGACTCTGCCGGCGGCCAACTGCCGTACCTGGATGAGCTCAACCTCCTGTATTTCTCGGACATCCAGTCGGAGCTAGCAGCCTTCCGGTCCAGGCAGATAGATACAACCAGAACCAGTTCCGACATAAAGGCCAGCACCGTGAACTCCATCAAGAAAGACCAGAGCGACGTACGAGTATTCTATACCCCAACAACGAACATCACTAACTATCGCTTTAACATGAAGTTTAAGCCGTTCCAGGATGTCAAGGTCCGGCGGGCTATTCACCTGGCCGTCGACCGGCACCAGTATGTGGACTTGCTCCTTGAAGGCGCAGGGTCGATCTCAGGCCCCGTTACTTCGGCGATATATCCTGATGTCGCCAACACAATGGACTGGCTGATGCAACAGCCCGGATATCGGAAGGACAAGACCCAGGACCTGGCGGAGGCGGTGCGGCTGATGAAAGAGGCCGGCTACCCGGACGGCTTCGAGGTAGGAATGATGACCTCAACGGGAGCACAGCCGGGAGATACCATGGCGCTGCTCCAGGACCAGCTAAAGCCCTTAAAGATCACCATAAAGCCGGAGCAGGTGGACTATGCGGGCCAGTGGCTTCCGCGCGCCACACAAGGAGAGTTTGAGTTCGCCCATATGAACCATACCGTCACGACCGACGTCGATAGCGTGATCGGAGCGCACCTGGTTTCCGGTGCGCCCAGAAACTACGGCAAGTTCGATGACCCGGTGCTCGACGATCTCATCAAGAAGGAACTAGCCTCCGTTACCCTGGAGGAGCGCAGGAAGTGGGCGCAAGAAGCAGAGAAACGGATCTTCGATGTTGTGCCGATGCTGTTCCTATACACCCGTGTGAATACTCTCTTGGCCCATCCCTGGGTCCATAACGCTGGAGATGGCCCAGTACCAGGCTCTACACAATACGTTGTAGAGCAGGCGTGGGTAGAAAAACATTAGTGGTTTCCTACAACTTCGGTAAGCTCTAGCAGGCAAAGCTATAAGAAGCTAGAGATACGCGTTTTGTAGGCGTCGGTGAGGGAAGGAGAAACTATGGAGGCAGCGCTGTCGATGGGGATAAGGCCCTTAGATAGCGCTGCCTTGTCTATTTATCAAGAATACTTAGTGGTGTAGGGGGTTAGAAGTGCCCGGCAAACAGAACACCAAGCCAATGCTTTCTCAGCGCTGTGTCCATCGCGCGGCGAGGGGACCGTGAGCGACTCCATCGTCGGCATGGCAGAGCAGGTCTGGTTGGAAAGACACTAGGTGAGCCATATTAGCATTGTCCCATCAATAAGACAGAATAAAGGTGGAGGAAAAATAAAGAGAGTATGTACAAGAATAGAATAGAGTCCATAGTCCCCCTCTTTTTGGTTATTCTGGTGGCGCTGGCTATAGTCGCCTGCGGCCCCTCGGCCCAGCGTCCTCAGGAGGATGCTGTGACGACAACAAAAGAGGCGAAGAGCGCTGGGCTGCCAGCCGCCGACAAACTAGAAGTAGCCAAAGAACGTGGCGGTCTATTGAAATACCCTGCAAGTGCATTTGGCAACCCCAACGACCCACACCTGACAGCCACCGCCAACGGACGGGTCTATTCCATGCCCGTTACAAACGGGATCATCAAGCGAGACATCTACAACAACTTTGCTATTGCCCCAGACCTGGCAAAAAGCTGGGAGGCATCCAAAGACGGTTTCACCTACACCTTCAAGTTCCAGGAAGGAGTGAAGTTCCACAACACTCCTCCTGTCAACGGCAGAGAGTTCGTTTCAGAGGACGCCAAGTATACCCTCTTGAGACTGACCGCTGATCCATCAGTGATAGTAGAGAAGTGGAAGCCTCGTTTCCAAAGGGCCCTGGACTTCGGGGCCATCCAGAGCATTGAGACTCCAGACAAGTACACCATGGTGGTCAATCTCAAGGAGCCATATGCGCCTTTCCTGGACGCGGTATCTCAACCTGCAAGCCAAGTGATTCCCAGGGAGTTCGTCGAAAAGTTCCCTGAGAAGATCATCACTGAAGGTATGATCGGCACAGGCCCTTTCACCCCCAACGAGTACCGAAACCAGAACATAGCCTCCTACAAAAGGAACCCTGCTTACTGGAAAAAGGACTCCGCTGGAGGCCAGCTACCATACATCGATGATCTGGCCCTCCTCTTTTTCGCCGACGAACAGACACGCTACGCCGCCTTCAGAGCCAAGCAGATCGACTTGACCTCAGTAACTGGCGAGGCGATGAAGTCTATTATGAAGGACGAGCCAAATGTAAGGGCTCAACAGGTGCCATTTAACTCCGTATTCAACTTCCGCTTCAATATGAAGTTCAAGCCCTTCCAGGACGTCAAAGTCCGTAGAGCAATGCATCTGGCCGTTGATAGACAACAGTTCGCGGAGATAATTGGGCAAGACCTGGCGATCCCTGCCGGGCCCGTGACTCCTATTTTCCCTGAGATGGCCAATACCATGGACTGGCTCCTATCTCAGCCAGGTTACAGGAAAGACAAGACCCAAGACCTTGAGGAAGCCAAGCGCCTCATGAACGAGGCCGGCTATGGGGACGGCTTCGAGGTCAAGGGCATGTTCTCACTCAACACTGGTGACCACATCTCCTTGCTCCAAGACCAGCTTAAGCCCCTAAAAATCACGCTGAAAGCCGATCAAGTGGACTACGCGGGCCAGTGGGTGCCCAAAGCCACCGCTGGAGAATTTGAGCTATCCTATATGACTCACGTCTTCAGCACCGACGCAGATTCCATCTTGACTGCTCATCTTACTACTGGAGGTCCCAGAAACTATGGTAAGTTCAGCGACGCTGCTCTTGATGACCTCGTAATGAAGCAGCGGACCGCCACCAACCTGGAGGAACGAAGAAAGTGGGCACAGGAAGCCGAGAAGCGGGCGTTGGAAGTGCTACCGTTTATATTCGTTTATTCACCTTTTAACACCAGCCTGGTCCAGCCCTGGGTGCACAACGCCGGCAATGGCCCACTTTCCGACTCACTGCCTTTTATTGTAGAACAGGCCTGGGTGGAAAAACATTAGTGGTTTTCTAGGGCTTTGGTAAACTCTAGCCGGGCAAGTTATCACAAGCTAGAGATACACGTTTACTGGATGTCGGTGAGGGAAGGAGAAGCTATGGAGGCAGCGCTGCCTAAGGGGATAAGGCCCTAAGATAGCGCTGCCTTGTCTATTTATTAAGACAGTTTGTGTATTGTAGTAAGACGCCGATTTCGGCCAAAGATAACCAGCTTTATCGCGTAAGGAGTGAGGTATGACATAAATTACGGGAAGAGTCATTAAGGGCTTGAACCTGTAGATAGCGCTGCCTGCTGCAGATGAACATGTATAAAGGCCATCGTCAAGCTAGTGTGATTATCGGATAGGAGGGTGAAATGTTTGGCAAAAATAGACTGCCGAAGTGGATGTATTTAGGGGTCGTCGTCGCAGCCCTACTATTCGGCGCATGCGGCCCAGCAGCGCAAAAATCATCGGAGACCACAGGGGAAAGCAAGGTCCAGGAAGCGATACAAAAGACCGGGGCACAATCATCAGACCAGCTCACGGTAGCCAAGGAGAGAGGTGGTAAACTCACCATCCCCGATACATCGATGTTTGGCAACCCAAACGATCCGCATCTGCCGGCCACCGCAACCGGTCGCGACTATGCTATGCCTGCAACCAACGCGATTCTAACGAGAAACATATACGATAAGTTCTCTATCGTCCCTGATCTAGCCAAGAGCTGGGAGGTCTCCAAAGACGGCCTCACGTATACCTTCAAGTTCAACCAAGGAGTGAAGTTCCAGAACACCCCTCCAGTCAACGGTCGCGAGTTTACCTCCGAAGACGCCAAATATACTTTGATGCGAGTCACCGCGGACCCCTCCGTCATCGTGGAGAAGTGGAAGCCGAGGTTTCAGCGTGCCCTCGACTTCGGCAAATTAGATGGTATGGACACGCCTGACAAGTACACTCTGGTGGTCCGTCTTAAAGAGCCCTACGCCCCATTCTTAGACGCGGTTGCCCACCCGGGAAGCGGTATTCTGCCAAGAGAGTTCGTGGAGAAGTTCCCAGAGAAGGTTATCCTCGAGGGAATGATCGGCACCGGTGCCTTCATGCCCACGGAATACAGGAACCAGAACATAGCCAGCTTCAAAAAGAACCCTGACTACTGGAGGAAGGACTCTCAGGGTGGCCAGTTGCCTTACATTGACGAGGTATCCTTCTTGTATTTTGCAGACATTCAAGCTCAATACGCCGCTTTTAGGGCGCGACAGATAGATATAACCAGCGTAACTACCGGATTGTCTACCATAGACTCCATTAAGAAGTGGGGTTACCCCGTTTCGACGGACAGTTTTGTTAGGAGGCAAAGGCGGGATTCCTTTCCGCCATTCTAACACGTTCGTACTCTGCTGGAGACCTATACTCCAGTGAAGAGTGAAGCCGTCGTCGGTTGTAGAAGACCTCGATGAACTCG
>SHYC01000119.1 GCA_009693005.1 Dehalococcoidia bacterium
CAGATCTACCGGGCTGTGGAAAGGCTGTGGCAGTCCCCGTTGCTAGACCCTGAGACTAAACGAAAGGAGGTAGCCAGCGCCGCTCGGTAACATTCCTATATGAGTGAACTACTTCCCCCTCGGTAACATTCCTATATGAGTTGACACGCAATCCTGTTATGTCGATATGTCTGCTTTTTACAGGAGTCCTCTATACCCGCCGCGACTCGCGCAGCCACCCCACCCCAAGGATGCAGATAAGCGACTCTAGCCCGTTCCTTGAGGCTCTCGAAACCTGCAGTGAGGTTCTCGAACTAGGAGCGGGCGGTGCCCCTTCGACGAGGCTCAGGACATGCTTCGAGAACCTCAGGCAACAGCGACCCTGTGTCTTTCTTGAACGGAAACGGTATCTATATGGCCTTTCATTTAGCACTTCTATCCATTGTTCTTCTGCTGCTTACTTCCTGCAGCAGTTCCAGTCGTATCAGCAAGCCTACCGGTAATGCAACCACAAGAGACGTATGTGTTGGAGGGCAGCAGTATGGCGTTGCTATCAGCGATACCTTCGGCCTGGAGGATAACTTAGGACTAATGGGGGCCGAATGGTATTTAGACTATTCTATCGATACCCACTCGATACCCAGTGGGTGCAATAAAGCCTTAAAGCTGAAGGTCAACGCGGCGCCATCCGACAAGAATATCGTGGCCTCGGCACAGGCACGTCCCGGCAGCTACTGGATTATCGGCAATGAGCCTAACGTGCCCGGTCAGGATGAGATAACTCCGGAAGGGTACGCAGACGCCTTTCAAAAACTCCGCACGAAAATCAAAGAGGCAGACCCATCTGCTCAGATAGTTGCTCCCGAGATCTTGAATTTTAACACTACCTGCGTGGCCTGTAGCGGCTTCGATTCAGGAAAGCAGTGGCTGGAGGACTTCAGGACCAGCTATAAGAACAAATATGGCGGGGAGCCTCCAATCGATGTCTGGAGCGTCCACACCTACGACCTAAATTGGAGCAAGATGCCAATGCTGAACTACGAAAGCCAAATCCAGGAGATAAAGGACTTTCGAGAATACGTAAACACTATTTCTGAGTATAGGGATAGCCCCATCTGGCTTACCGAGTTCGCGGTGGTCTGGGGCTACGATGGCATTCAATGGCTGCCGGATGAGAAGGCGAAGAGCGGCATATCGCAGGGTGAGGGAACACCTCTGAAAGCACACCCGGTAGGCGAGCTTAGAGTCGATTTGATGTCTGAATACTTGAAGAGTACCCTTGACTGGCTTGAGAACAACTCGAAGCCGATGAATATTCAGAAGTGGTTTATCTTCTCCAGTCACGGATACAAAGAGCCTTGGGCAGCAGCCCCGGGCGGCATAGCTCTGAGGCAGGACAACGGTCTAGGCCCCGAGCTGACAACTATTGGCACGATATACAAAAACCGGTCCACAGCATCTATTAACGGTAGCAAATGAGATATAGCAGTAGAGTTTTTCACATAATCCTACAGTGGGGGCGCAACGCCGTGCGCCCCCATATATCAATTGCCACTCTGTCCAGGTTGCGACACCATGATATAATACTTAGGGAGAGCGACACCTGCGTATCCCTATTTTTAGAGGAGGTGATAGGTGCATGACTGACGTACAGGCGTGGATGGCTTATCGAGCAAAGGAAGACGAACAGTTCTATGAGCGCTTTGGCAAACCTCTAGAAAAGGAGCACACCGGCGAGTATGTGGCCATTACTTCGGACGGGCGAACAATTATAGGCACGGATGACGTTCCTGTGCTGAAGCAAGCAATTGACACCTTTGGCAGTGGGAACTTCGCCCTCACTCGGGTGGGTCGCAGCACCTTTGGTCAATGGCTGAGCCTCCACCAGTAATCAGTACCCACTTCTTCACCAAATCCCATTTGGTCCTTTTGTCCTGGTAACGGATAATATCCTACTTTCGCCCCTGCACTCTTCGACAACGCTTAACAGGTACATCGTAGTTGAAAACCGTACTATTACTAATCTTTATACTGCTGCTAGCTTCCTCAGCCTTCACCGTCTTCTTCGGTCTGTCGTCCAAATCACATCTTGAGTCCGGCATTAAGGCTGTGGAAGAGGGGATCTCAGCCTTTGCCGCCAACGAAAGCCTATCCCTTAACGAAGGCAGTATAGCAAAGGCCCAAAGCAGCTTCGCCAGAGCAGAAAACGACTTCATGTACGTAAGAAGCGTGGTCGCTCCCATCAGACTCATACTCCCTTTAATGAGGTGGATACCGCGATATGGTGAGGAGATAGCAGCAGCGCCTGATCTCGTGGACATCGCCGCCTTCGGGGCACAAGCCGGCAGCTACATCTTGCAAGGCGTCGCTCCGGCCTTCGATGCTGTCTCGGGCACGCAGACCTCAGGAGGCGGGGCGCAAGGCAATTTCCCGAGGTTATTGGCGGCCCTCAGCGAGGCGAAGGACAACTTCGCCAGGGCAGCAGCAGCGTTGGAAAAGGTAGAAAAGTCCAGGCAAAGCCTTAAGAAGTATTCCATTAGCGATCCCAGGATCCTGAAGGCTATAAACGCCCTGGACAAGTACCTGCCCACCCTTAAGGCGGCCACTGAAGGCACGCTCCTAACTCCAGACTTGTTTGGGTATCAGGGCCAGAAAAGATACCTCGTCCTGTTCCAGAACAATAATGAGCTCAGGGCTACGGGTGGCTTTATAGGAGGAGCCGCACTGGCTACCTTGCAAAACGGGGCAATAGCCGAGTTCACTTTTAGGGACAGCTACGATTTCGACAGCGCCGAGCCAAGACCCTTCGTCACCCCGCCGGAGCCACTGGTCAAATACATGCTGTTCCAGGATTGGACCCTGCGTGATTCAAACTGGTGGCCCGACTTTCCCACATCTGCGCGAAAAGCGATGGAGTTCCTTGAGTCAGACTTCGGGCAGCAGGTCGATGGTGTGATTGCAATAGACCAGAATGTGGTGGTCGAACTGCTGGGCTACCTGGGGCCGGTCATCGTGCCTGATTTTAAGGAAACGGTGACCCAGGCTAACTTTCTTGCGCTGGCGGATACCTACGCACACCCGCCGGGATACAAAGCCTTTGATGACTTTGCAGACTTGCGTAAAGTAATAACAAACGATAACAGGAAGGCATTCCTTGGCAGCGTCGGTGAAGAGTTGATAAAACGGCTGAATTCGGCCAACAAAGACCTGCTGATCAAGCTCGCCCCGTCTCTTATGGATATAATCAAGGAAAAGCACGTAATGCTATACGTTAATGAGTCGGAGAGCGCTCAAATGCTTAGCTCGACGGGCTGGGACGGTTCGGTGGCCGCAGGAGAGGGCGACTATTTGATGGTAATAGACAGTAACGTGGGATATAGCAAGGCTGACAAGTACGTTAACCGTTCTATAAATTACGACGTCGTGATAGATTCCACGTCTACCCCAGTTGAGTCGACCCTGAAGCTGCGCTATACGAACACATCGAACGAAACCCCACCCTTTTGCTCGGCCCAAGAGATAGACTTCTGGGCCTCACACGATTCCTGTTATAAAGATTACGTGAGGGTGTACGTACCAAAGGGAACAGTATTCCTGGGGGCCACCGGGCTTGACAGTCCAATAGAGCTATATACAGAAAACGACCGCCTGGTAATGGCGGGGCTACTGGTAATGGGGTCAGGAAAAGAGCGCGAGGTAACCTTTAGTTATGTGCCGCCGCGTTCTGCGGTTTCGTACTCCAACGAGACCAAGTATAGACTCACGGTGCAAAAACAGGCGGGCACGGACGCAATTCCTTTCTCACTTCGCATATCGCTTCCTGATAGCCTGGTGCCATCCATGGTCAGCCAGGGAGGCTCCATACAGCCGGCGGCTCTCGAGACCACCTTAAAGACAGACCTCCGTTATAGTCTGCCGCTAAAGGCCAAAGCCAAAGAGAGGTTCTGAAGCCCTGAGACCGACGATCTTGATGATGGCCGGCGCCGTAGCCAGTATAGAGCTGCTGCTCGTCGCCATTGCCGCTCCATTCCTCCTCTTTCCGCGTTCCCTCCTGACAGCGCTTGCTACAGTCCTCGTTCTAATAGCCTGGGGCGCTCGCTGGACTGCTACGGGCAGGTTCTCAGCGCCTACCAATATGAACTTTCCGGCAATTTTGCTGCTCGCCGCGACCGTCATGGCCCTTTATCCATCGGTAGATTTGGGACTGAGCAGCAGCAAGGTTTGGGGAATCCTGCTGGGTGTGGCGGCATTTTTTGCGATAGTAAACTCAGCCCGCTCTCTCCCCTCGTTCTGGCGTATTATGTGGGCGTTATTCGGCGGCGGAATTGCCGTATCCCTGTTGGCGCTCGTAGGCACAGACTGGAAAGGAGGCGCTCTGGTATATCTTCCCGTCGTGTACGACAAACTCCCTACATTAGTGCGAGGGGTTCCGGGCAGCGGCATCCGCGGCGCTACCGACCTGTTTAACGCCCGGGAAGTTGGAGGGACCATGGCCATGCTGCTGCCCGTAGGAGTAGCTATGGCGCTGGCAGCCGACAGGGGTATGGGTAGAGTTGCAGCGACAGCCGGTACTTTGAGCATGGCTCTTATCATGCTGCTGACACAGTCGCCCAGCGCGGTCCTCGGCGCTTTCATAGGGTCAGTATTGGTGTTTGGAGCGTGGTATGGCCGCTTAAGGCTATCGATTTTAGTATCCACTGTGCTGGTCTTTACAGCAGGAATAGCCCTTGTACTGCTTATCAACGACTGCTCCGGCGGCTACCTGCCACCGGAGCACGGTCGCGCGTCCTTTGGCATCGTTTCCAGGCTGGAAATATGGCAAAGCGGACTTCTTATGCTAAAAGACATGCCTTTTACCGGGATAGGAATAAATACCTTCCCGTTAATATTCGATGGTTTTTATCCCACCGTACTGCTGGGGCGCGAGCCTCATGCTCATAACATCTTCCTTCAGGCTGCCGTAGATCTGGGTATCTTTGGTGTGTTCGCCTTTCTCTGGCTCCTTGAAGCCTGCTACTTCTCCGTCGCAAGCGCCTACAGAAGCTTTGAAGACAGGAAAGTCCGCACCGCTGGTATCGCGTTGTCTGCGTCCATCACCGCCTATCTAATATTCGGTAGTATAGACAGCATATCTCTGGGCGCAAAGCCCGGTCTCGTGATGTGGTCCGCCCTTGGGTTGGTCGGAGCCTTGGCATCCCTAAAAGGAAAGAGCACAGGCGGCCCAGCCAGGGACGCCGGGCCAGCATCCGGAACGCTCAAACTTGTTGTTGTAACTACGGCCGCGATAATCATCGCGCCGCTGGCCATCTATGCTGTCAACGGAGGTGCGTGGCTGAACCTGGGAGAAGTGGAGGCTCACAAAGGTGTTATAGAAGCTAGAGGCGCTTCCAGCCTATCGGCCACAAGCAGTCCGCCCATAGACGCTCTGACCAGGGCAGAGGAACGGCTGGTCAAATATCTCGACGGCCGTCAAGGGGAGTACCACACATACAGCCAGCTCGGCAGCGTGCAGGGCTGGCTGGGTAAGGACGGTGAGTCCGTAGAAACCATGAGGTCGGCGGCAGCCCTGGCCTGGAACGGGCTTCCCTATAGCGCCGGTCTGCCCAGCAGCACGGGCAGCAGCCTGTGGTCGGTTGGGTTTGCGCCAACAAGAGAAGACAAGGCTAAAGACGCTATTTTTACCTACAACCAGTGGTTAGCCCGCTTCCCGGACCGCTGGGAGGTCTACCTGCAGAAGGCGCTGTTTTTATACTACGAGCTTAACAACCCCGGACAGGCTAGAGAGACCATAAGAGAGGGAATAGCCAAGAGCAGGCTAAAGGCGCCGCTGGAGTATCTGGCCCGTGAGATAAAGTAGCGGCGAAGCCGAACAATCCGCTGCTCCGGCGGGCTTCTGTGCATGTAGTGTCCGGCAACTGTAGAATTGACGAACGCACCGACAGGGTCTATCATTCTGCTTACGTCATGGCTCCGGCCAGTTTGTGCCTGTGGCTGTTAGGCTGGATGGACTGAAGAGAGGAGAACTCGGTATGCCAAGTGAGCGTATCCAGCGCCGGATAGACCGCTACTTAGAGACTGCGGACGAGGCTGCCGCTGCCTTCCGCTGGGGAGCGGTGAGGGAGAACGCACACGCAGCCCTTGACCTCGATCCCGAGAACGCGGACGCGCTGACCTACCTCGCCGCCGCAGAGCGGGCCCTGGCGCGAACCGAGCAGGCCCAAACAGGACCTGAACCTACAGCTGAACCCGCCTCACCCGAACCCGCGCCAACTGCGAGACCAGCACGCGTCCAACCCACCTCGTTCGTCAACGGCCGCTACACGGTCATACGCTTCCTCGGCGAGGGCGGCAAGAAGATAGTCTATCTGTGCAAGGATACTCTCCTCAACAGAGAGGTCGCCTTCGCGTTGATAAAGCTGGAGGGGCTTGACGACGTG